>NZ_DASQZC010000147.1:0-2085 GCF_035638895.1 Nostoc sp.
TAAGCCTGTAATGCCTTAAACCACTTATTCAAAACTGTGCTGATGGTTTTCTTAATCTCATGCTTACGATTCCACTTCTGGAATGCCATTTCATACTCTTCGCCTTTCATTTGAAAGGTATTCCAGACATCTAGTCCTACAGGCAATCCGCAGAATAGCAAAATGTACAGCGACCAAGAAATTCCGCCACCAGTGATTAAATTTAACAGTATAAAAAAGCCATTAAAAATTGCATAATTTCCTAGACGCTTCTGAAATCTTCTGATACGGTAAGCGTCAAAAGCCCTTCGCTGTTGAACTTGCCCCTGTTGTACTAGCCAATCGCGTTCTGCTAACTTTAAAGAATCAGGTGAAATTTCTAACTCAGCAGCAATTTCTAATATCTGCTCATAAGAAAATTCTGTATCTTTGTCGTCAGCTTGACGAGCGATCGCTAATTGCAGAATTTGTTGAACATCATCTTGGCTATAAGAGCGGAGAGTCTTGGGTTCAAATGTTGTCATAATTCTTTCTCTTATATTACTTTTAATAGAAATTTGCTGCCGGATAGATTTTAAGCAGCTACGCCTGTACTATTTCCATTATTCTTACATTAGCAAATCTATTAGTCATTAGTCATTAGTTATTCTCCCCCTACCTCCCTACTCCCCACTCCCCACCAATATAAAGACTCTCCAAATATCCAGATATTATTAAGGTGCAGCAGAGGATAATAACTAGGTAACAAGCAACAAGAAGGATGTAACTCAATGGTTGACGAAAATGGATCGATTCGTACCCTATCGGTTGATATTGGCGGTAGTGGCGTTAAAGCTATGGTTTTGGATATTACGGGGAATCCTGTAACAGAAAGGGCGCGTTTAGATACACCCCAACCTGCTACACCAGAGGTTGTAATTAATGCAATTGTTGTGTTAGCAGCATCTCTTGGTGAATTTCATCGCGTTTCGGTCGGTTTTCCCGGTGTGGTGCGGTGTGGAGTCACCGAAACTGCGGTAAACCTACATCCAGATTGGATCGGATTTGATTTGGAAACAGTATTATTAAAACATTTAAACAAGCCTGTACGGGTGATTAATGATGCAGATATGCAGGGGTTGGGTGCGATCGCAGGTAAAGGTGTAGAATTGGTAATTACTCTGGGTACGGGGTTTGGTTCGGCTTTATTTGTAGATGGTAAGCTGGTGCCAAATATGGAAATGGGGCATCATCCGTTTCGCAAAGGAGAGACTTTTGAGCAGCAGTTACGGCGTGCAGAGCTAGAAAAAATTGGTGACAAAAGATGGAATAAGCGTTTAGAAAAAGCGATCGCATCTTTGCAACACCTTTTCAATTATGATTACCTTTACATTGGCGGTGGTGAAGCGGTGAAAGTGAATTTACAGCTACCGTTAAATGTAAAACTCATTCCCAATATCACAGGTTTATTAGGCGGTATTGCTTTATGGCGAGATGAAAAAAGGTAAAAAGTTTTATAGTATCCAAAACTGGGCGTACTAAATAATGTCTCTGAAGAGCTACGCCTACGCGCTTTTTATTAAGGTGCATTCCTTCTAAAAATTTCCAAATGAGATAAAAATTAACAATGAATGAAATTGGCCTGATGATGACGGGCGTGTTAACAATCAGACAAGGCTCTGGGGTCAATTTGCCACAGCAGCAATTATTTCAGATGGAAAATGACGAAAACCAGTCAAAACAGAGTCAGTTAGAGATAACTGCTCAAGTTACACCACCTGAATTTATGCAGACAGATAGAATTTATCAAGCTTATCCCTCAGCGATCGCAGTAGAAAAAGAACATATACTCAAGAAAATCAGTAAAAAAAATCAGTTCCTAGTTTCTTCTAACTTAGATCAGCCTAAAAAGTATTCTCCATCTAAAGGTAAAGTCCGTGCAAAGGCTACAGGAAAGTTGCAGAAGTTTACTAGCCAACCACCTTTGCCGACTCTTTATTTCGGCGGCTCTGGTGTTGCTGTCAGAATCTTACAACGGCTATTAGTGTCTAATGGTTATGCCGTTAGAGTAGATGGCGTTTTTGGCGCTTTGACAGAGACTGCTGTCAAAGCCTTTCAAAATCAGCA
>NZ_DASQZC010000148.1:0-1689 GCF_035638895.1 Nostoc sp.
GCGATCGCTTGTCGTAAATCTTCTTCCACAATTAAATTTAAGTTACTCTGATGGGACTTTTGGCTGTAACGTAGACGTAGTGCCATATCATAGACGCGATCGCCACTCACTACTAAAGTCCCGCCGCGTTCGACTAATTTCTCGGTATCCACATCCCAAATCCAGGATACATCAGTACCATCAGGTGTGCGATCGTTCAAGATTAGCAGTGTGGTTTTATCTGTGCTTTGAGTAACTACGCGAATGGTTTCATTCGTTCCTACAGGATTTTTTGATAACAATATTCGCACTCGTTTACCGTTAATTACTAAATCTTCTGCCCGACCAAATGCAGCTTGGAAGGTATTAATAGTATCTCTAATTGTTACTTCATCAACTCCTAACTCAATAGCCGCAGTAGCAGCAGCTAAAGTATTATATTTGTTGTACAAACCAACTAGAATTTGCGACCATTCACTACTTTCTAGAGTTGGTTTACTTTTACTAAAACCACACTTAGGACAAGTAAAATCTCCCAAATGAGACAAATAAACACCTTTGTAATCTAGAGAGTGTCCACATTTGGGACAATAAATAGAATCAACGGCGTGAGGAATTGCTTCTAAATAATGTTCTGGTTCATTCAAGCCAAAGAATAACACCCGTTGGGGTAACTGCTGACCAAGGTTAGATAAAGTTGGGTCGTCAGCATTAGGAATTACCACTGTTTCTGGTGGTAGCGTAGAAATAACTTTTGTCCAACGCTTACTAATTGTGTCTACTTCGCCGTACCTATCGAGTTGGTCGCGGAACAAGTTTAAACAGAGAATAATTCGCGGCTGGAGTGGTGCTAATACTCTTGGAACAATATTTTCGTCAACTTCCAAAATGGCGTAATCAGCGTTTAGCGTACCTAGTAAGTTGGTGCTTTCTAACAGCGCCGTCATCAAGCCATTTTCCAGATTTGCACCTGTAGAATTATGAGTGACGCGAAAACCCTTGCGTTCTAGTATTGTGCATAAAAGCAGCGCTGTAGTGGTTTTACCATTAGTACCAGCAATTAAAATCACCCCGTTTTTAACTTGCTGACTCAATAATTCTAAAATTCGGGGTTCAATGCGACGAGCAATTGAGCCTGGTAATACACTAGCAGCACCCAGACGGAGCGATCGCACTATAAAGGTTACAGTTTTTGCCACTGACACCGCGAAACCCAATCGCAGCCTATCTATGAATTGTATTTTCTTTCCCACATTGGTATCCTAGTCTTCTGGCAGTTGCTAATTAAAAGTATTTAATTGCAAATTTAATATGCGTGAGTTTAGCGAATCCTAGCTGAAAAAGCCAGCCTTAAAATCAAGTTGCAGGAAATCAGGAGGTAGGGGGCAGGGGAGAGTTAGAATCTAGTTCATCCACCTCAGAACTGGGTTCATCCACCTCAGAACTGGATTCATCCGCCTCGGAACTCCGTTCATCCGCCTCGGAACTCCGTTCATCCACTTCAGAACTCCGTTCATCCACCTCGGAACTGGATTCATTCATCTCGGAACTGGATTCATTCACCTTGGAACTCCGTTTATCTCCATCATCCACTTACGAGAGATAATCTCAGTAGGCGTTATCTTAAAAAATAGTGCGTGGGCATAATTACATATCCAGCCCAGTTTGCCGAATTCAGCACAAACTCACGACAAGTAATAGCTTGCAAGG
>NZ_DASQZC010000149.1:0-24902 GCF_035638895.1 Nostoc sp.
GATTTTACTAGTTTGGCCGATTTACAGGTTTGGCTAGAAGCGCGATGAATCCTTATATGGGAAAGCTGAGAGAATGAATTTGCAGTAGGATAAAGCAAGCGATCGCACTCCGATTTTTGGGTATGATTTAGAGCGATCGCACAATCGTATAAAAAGCAGAATCTAGGTAAAATAAAATTAGCACCTTAAATAATTGAGTATCTAGTAAAGGGGGATAGAGTATAATAAATTACACGATTTTATAATCAGCAAAACAATGAGTGTTATCCCATTTATATTGGATGGTAGTAATAGGACAGTTGTAGAGACTAGGGAAGAGTATGAGAAAGCTGGTGGTCTCGAAGGAAATGTAATTTTTATACTGAATCTTGACACCAAACAAATTCGTAATACAGAGTCTAGCAATGCAACTTATGATTTAAAAGTTGGTGATGAATACAGAGATCACAGAGACTTTGGTAAAACTGATTTGTTAGATAACGGCAAAATATCTCTTCAAGCAGGATCTACTGTCATTATTGAGACAGCCCAAGAAGTTAAATTCCCTAAATCTAGATTTGGTCATGTAGTTCCAAAAGTATCTCTTTTGCAACATGGTTTATCTAATACATCATCTAAAATAGACCCTGGATATGAAGGAAAACTTTCCATCACAGTTTTCAATTTAGGTAAAAAAACCATTGAACTTAAGAAAGGACAAGTTTTTTGTACACTTTATGTAATTGATGTCAAAGAAGGAGTTATTCCTTATCAGAAAGGGTCTAAAAAAATTGCCGGAAACTCTAGAAAGGATTTATTAAGTAGAGTTAGAGATTTTATTGAGACAAATCAGACCTACTTTACTATTATTTTAACTATTGCAACCATAGTTTTAACAATAGTTCAAATTGTGCAGCCTTTAGGTAAACAGGAAATACAGACACTTCCTAAAGAAAGCAAAGAGAAAATTAAATAATTCTTTTAAAGCTTGCTTAAACCTTAGCTAGAGTTACACCCTTTAGCTGGTCTTGATACTTACCCTGACGTGCTTCATAATTTACAGCACATGGTTCTCCTTCCAAAAACATCAACTGTACTATTCCTTCACTGGCGTAAATGCGGCAATCAGCGCTAGAAGCATTGGATAACTCTAGTGTCAAATAACCGCGCCAAGCAGCTTCGGCTGGAGTTACATTTGCAATTATTCCACAACGAGCATAAGTACTTTTACCTATACAAATTACTGTAATATTATCTGGTATTTCCAGTCTTTCAAGGGCAACCCCAAGCCCATAGGAGTGGGCAGGCAGAATGAAGTATTTGCCATTCACATCTGTATGGAGTTCTGTTCGCTCCAAGTTTTCAGGATTAAAATTTTTAGGATCTACTACAGTGCCTGGAATATGCCTAAAAATGCGAAAATCATCTGGTGATAGTCTGATGTCATAGCCAAAGCTGCTAAGACCAAATGAAATTACAGGTAAATTCTCAAGGTGCCGTATTAGGCTTGGCTCAAAGGGCGAAATCAAACCCTGTTGAGCCATTTCAGTAATCCAGATATCGTTCTTAATCACAAGTTCGCTACTAACGTTAATTCAAACAGACTCGATATATTAGCACGAACTGAGTATTTTGTTTAAGGTCGATAACTCCGACGGATTTCTGTAATTTGATCTGCTACATCGAGAAGAGATTTTGGCATCTCTGGCCCTGTGAGAATGATATCGACGTGGGGAGGGCGTTTTGCCAGAAACGTTAAAACTTCCGTTTCAGGAATTAAACCAAAATTAATCGCTAAACTTAACTCATCTAAGACAACGAGAGAATACTTACTCTCACACACTACCTGTTGTGTATACTGCCACAACTTTTGTAAGGCTTTGTTTTCCGTATCGTCTAAATGCGGTGTATCAATACAACGAGGTAAATCACAGCGAATCCAATCTAAATTTTGTCCTAGTTGTATTGGTCGATCCTGTCCTTGACGAATACCTCCTTTGAGAAACTGCACTATTAATACTGGCGTTCCTTGTCCAGCTATCCTCAGTGCTTGGGCCATAACGCTCGTAAAAAAGTTGCGATGGGAGCTAGTGAAAACTTGCACTAGTCCTTCCACTGGATATGGTAAGGTAAGGGGTGAATTTATACTTGGAGTTTCTAGCTGGGCAACCATAGGGTAAAGTTCAAAAAATTACAATAAATTAAAGGTTTGTGCTGGCGGTACTTGTTACAAATCTGCCTATATAATCTATCTGTTTTTCACAGTTGTGGTGAATTTGGCAAATTGCATTCTTAGTCAAACACTAGGTTTGTGCTGAAGTCAAGAGTTTTGTTGATTTGGATTTACGTATTTTGTCGGTAATTAGTTGCAAAAATGAAAACATTAGAATTACAGTTCCAATTATTTAAAAAAGCTAGGCATAACGTCTAAAAATAGCTAAATGTTAGATTTATCGGTTTTTGGGCAAAACAGACTTAGCAAGTAGTGAATTTGACAGGATGAGGAGTAAATTGTTGTGAGATTGGTGATTCTGGGAGGTTCAGGATCGGGTAAAAGCACTCAAGCACAAAGGCTTTGCAGATATTTTGATATTCCGATGATTTCCACAGGTGAGATTTTACGGGGAGCGATATCTGGCGATAGCCTGTTCCCGGAGTTGCAATGGTCGGAAGCTGACCCCCGGACTTCTCTTTCGGTTTACGCTAGCCTGAGTGAACTAGGTTATCACGCCCGACCCTATATGCAAAAAGGGGAGTTAGTTCCAGACGAAATGATCATTGAATTGATCCGAATTCGCCTTAGACAACCAGATATTAACGGAGATTGGGTGTTGGAAGGCTATCCCCGTACCGCCTTCCAAGCTGAAGAATTAGATTTTTTATTGGATAATTTAGAGCAAAGGCTAGATAGGGCAATTTATCTCCAAGTGTCGGAAGCAGTCATGGTTAGCCGTTCCTTGGGGCGATCGCTACCAGATGACCAACCAGAAATCGTGCAACGCCGTGTAGAATTATTCTACGATCGCACCATTCCAATACTTGAATATTACGACCGTCGTCGCTCTTTGTTGACCATCAACGGCGACCAGTCACCAGATATGGTGCAGCAAAATATTTTGACTCTGCTTTCAGTTCCTTAGAAGAGGGAGGGGGGAAGGGGGCAGGGGGAGCAGGGGAAGCAGGGGGAGAAGGGGAAGCAGAGGAAGAATGACAAATGACAAATGACACTAAGGTAATCTTAAGGCAGTATTGTAAAACTTGAGGCAACTCCAATGGCTTGGCAGCGTCCTGACGGCCGTATTGCTTACGAACTACGTCCGATCAGTTTTCACCCCAATTTCACCCGCTTCGCCCCCGGTTCTGTTCTCGCAAGATGCGGTGATACTCAAGTCCTTTGTACTGTTAGCGTTAATAAGGGAGTTCCGAAGTTTCTCGAAGGAACTGGTAAAGGCTGGCTAACTGCTGAGTACCGGATGTTACCATCTGCTACCCAAAAACGTCAAGAAAGAGAATTATTAAAATTATCTGGACGGACACAAGAAATTCAACGTCTAATTGGCCGCAGTTTACGCGCAGCAGTGAATTTTGAGGCGCTGGGAGAACGCACGCTGACTGTGGACGCTGATGTGCTGCAAGCAGACGCTGGAACTCGAACAACAGCCATTACAGGCTCCTTTGTGGCGTTGGCTCATGCAATTTCTAAATTATTGCAAGAGGGGGTGTTGGAGCGATCGCCTCTGTGTGGACAGGTAGCAGCAGTTTCCGTAGGATTACTGGAGGGAGAGCCATTTTTGGATCTAGATTATATCGAAGATGTGGCTGCAACAGTAGATTTTAACGTGGTGATGAATCAACACCTGGGAATCATTGAAGTCCAGGGAACAGCCGAAGAAGGCAGTTTTAGCCGGACTCAGTTGAATCAACTGCTAGATGTCGCCCAAAAAGGAATTCAGGAATTGTTAATCGCCCAACGCGAAGCGATCGCTGACTGGGAAACGCTGTTTGTGATTAATTAGTTTTATTAATTTTTAATAAGAATTGATAAATGTATCCTTTGTGGCGTTAATCAACAAAGTATCAAGTAACTGCGTGTAAATAAAATAATCATGAGAATAGTTAGTAGTTAGTACGACTGACTACTAACTACTTTCCGTTGAAGGTGATAAGGAGCGTCTATGTTTTCCAGCCTAGCTAATCCACTATGTTAAATGTTTCAAAAGTTAAAAAGGAGGATTGTAATAAGTTCGGTATTGTATTGCCAGAAGCCAGCAATATAATGATGAAGCCATGAACAAAACCGTTGAAGTTCTACCGGATCAGCCGACGCTGGTTGCACGAGCGCTAGAATTAATTTTGTCGAAGTTAGAAACTGCCATTGAGCAGCGAGGGCAGTTTAGCATTGCCTTATCTGGTGGTAGTACACCTAAACCGTTATACGAAGCGATCGCTAATCAAAAACTGCCTTGGGATAAAATTCATATATTCTGGGGGGATGAGCGTTACGTACCACCAGATCACCCCGATAGCAATGAACTGATGACGCGTCGAGCGTGGCTAGATCGTGTTGATATCCCAGCAGGTAATATTCATGCGGTACCAACCTTAGAAGCCAATCCAGAAGTGGCTGCTGCTAAGTATGAACAACAGCTTAAAGAGTTTTTTAATTCTTCTGGGGTCGAGTTTCCCTCGTTGGATGTAGTATTACTAGGAATGGGCGATGATGCACATACCGCATCTTTGTTTCCCCACACAGAGGCTCTCAAAGTACGCGATCGCCTAGTTACTGTGGGTAACAAAGACGGAAACCCCAGGATAAGTTTCACATACCCCTTCATCAACGCTGCGAACAGTGTAATTTTTCTAGTTGCTGGTGCTAATAAACGACCAGCTTTGGCGCAAGTCTTTGCACCAGTAGCCGATGACTTCACTTACCCATCCCGCTTAATTCAGCCCCAAGGAGAACTTTGGTGGCTGCTAGATGCGGCAGCAGGTTTGGAACTCCAAAATTAAACTTGGGAATTGGTCAAAGAGGCAGAGGGGCAGGGTGCAGGGCGCAAGGGGGAGAATGTAATAATTTACCTCTTTCCCCCTCTGCCCCCTGCTCCCTTTCACCGTGTCCAATTAATAGTTCCATCAGCAGTAATTGCTAGAATCTAAAGCTAGGGCCGCCCTCTGCTTGCTAGTCCTACCTATATTTATGATGATCTTGAACAAAGGCTAAATATCGATGATCGTCTGCCCTAATTGCAATCATCCCAATCCTGATGGCGCTGTCCAGTGTGAAGCTTGCTATACACCCTTACCCGCAACTACTAACTGTCCCAGTTGTGGGGCAACTGTGCAGGCAGATGCTGCATTCTGCGGTCAGTGTGGCTATAACCTTCACTCCGCAGGAGTTCCACACGTTCATAATCCGGCAGTTGTAACAGTTACTCCCGATGTTCCTGTGGAAGTTCCGCCGTTAGTTCCACCCGATCCCCTGTTAGAACTTTTACAACCAGATGCTTTGGGAATAAGTGGTTATACTAAGTCTCATCCTCCCGAATCATCTTTACCAGCAACGGAAGTGGCAGCTCCCCCATCTGCTCCGTCAGAGATACCTGTGGCAAAAAGCAGCCCTCCAGAACCAGCGCCAACGATCGCAGCTCAACCGGTAGTATCTATACAAAGTATTCCTACTCCACCACCGTTGGAACCAGCGCCAGCCCCTGAAGCCGAAGTACAGGAGCCAGCCGCACCAGCACCAACTGCAACTGTTGCCAGAACACAATTGCAGCAGGTTACAGGGCGGTTAATCCACGTTCAAAGCGATCGCTTAATTGAATTGCCGCAAAATCTCTCTGTGATTCATATCGGCAAACCCAATGACCGGATTCCCCCAGATATAGATGTTTCAGGATTTCCCAATTCAGAAGTTGTCTCGCGGATTCATGCAGATATTCGCGTCGAGGGAGATGCTCATTATGTAGAGGATGTAGGAAGTTCCAATGGCACTTACATTAATAATTTGCCACTTTTACCAGGAAATCGTCATCGCTTAAGACCAGGCGATCGCATCAGCTTAGGTAAAGGAGACTTAATGACATTCCTTTTTCAACTTGCTTAACTGATTCTCTATCAATTGTGACATCAGTCTTGCGAATTTTAGATTTTGAATTTTGGATTTTAGATTGAAGAAATAATCTAAAATCTAAAATCTAAAATCCAAAATTGAATGCCCCACGAATTAATCGGGGGGATAATCTAAAATCTAAAATCTAAAATTGAGTGAACTATGAGGGAACCTAGTAAAAATTTTGAAACTTTGCTCACTAAAGAAGCCCCGCCAGTTGTTGAACGCATGGGGCTAACCTGGCTAATTGCAGCAGCGATCGCAACTGCTTTACTGTGGCAAATACCAGCAGGGGATTATATCTTATACCCATTTACGATCCTGGCAACTTGGTTTCATGAAATGGGTCACGGCTTAATGGCGCTCCTCTTAGGGGGACAGTTTCAGAAATTGCAGATTTTTAGCAATGGTTCCGGTGTCGCAACCTATGGCATCCGGTCGTCATTGGGGCCAATTGGCCCGGCAATAGTCGCAGCCGCAGGCCCAATGGGGCCGCCTCTTGCTGGTGCAGCTTTAATTTTGGCTTCCCGCAGTTTTACAGCAGCTACCCTGAGTTTGAAAATTTTAGGGAGTTTTTTGCTGTTTTCCACATTAATTTGGGTACGTTCCTCGTTTGGATTGGTGGCAATTCCCTTGCTGGGTTTAACAATCTTGGGTATTGCCCTGAAAGCACCTCGCTGGGCACAGGGGTTTGTAATTCAATTTCTAGGTGTACAAGCTTGTGTGAGTACGTACCATCAACTTGATTATCTATTTAGTAGTTCTGCTGGCCCCCTTGGACTTTCTGATACAGGGCAAATGCAGCGATATTTGCTTTTACCTTACTGGTTTTGGGGCGGGTTAATGGCGATCGCATCTCTGGTGATTTTAGTCCAAAGTCTCCGCGTTGCCTATCGTTCAGAATGAAAATACAGATGAGCGATCGCCCTCTTAGAGTCACGAATTCAACTCTGAGTATTTTGATTGCTGAATTAGGTACAGAGTGCCTAAAAATAAAAACTTTAGTTAACCAGTTACAGTTACCTAGTTTAACTGTTAACCAACAAGCTGAAATTCTTGCAGAACTTTTAGCTGCTGCGGTTCATCTGCATAATCATTGTGACGAAGATTTTCAGACGCTAATTATTGAGGAAATGGAAAATTTGCCTGGTGATGAGGATTGATTAGTGATTTTAGTCCAAAGTCATTGCGATCGCCAAGCATTACCTAAGCTAACACTTAAGCGCGAATTTCATTTGGACAAGAACGACCTTGTTCAACATCAGCAATATTAGCAAAAGTTGTTTCTGCAATATTGTGGAGAGCTTCTGCTGTAAAAAATGCTTGATGTCCGGTAATAAGTACATTTGGAAACGTCGTCAGACGTTGGAAAATATCATCTTGAATAATTGCACCAGACAAATCCTCAAAAAACAATTCCGATTCTTGTTCGTAGACATCCACACCGAGATAGCCAATCTTGCCAGACTTCAACCCCTCAATCACTGCTTGAGTATCAATCAGCGCTCCTCGGCTAGTATTAATTAGCATCACCCCTGGCTTAATCTTTTCTATAGCCTCAGCGTTAATCAAGTGATGCGTTTCGGGAGTCAGGGGGCAATGTAGGGAGATAATATCCGAGTTGGCAAATAACTCAGGTAGTTCTACATACTTTCCACCTAGCGCCTCCAATTCTGGATTGCGATAAACGTCATAAGCGAGTATGTGACAGCCAAACCCCTTCATAATCTGTCCTAAAATCAGACCGATTTTGCCCGTGCCAACAATCCCCACTGTGCGCTCATGCAAATTAAATCCCAACAGTCCATCTAAAGAAAAATTGCCTTCTCGGACACGGTTATAGGCTCGATGAATTTTGCGATTCAAGCTTAAAATCAATCCCACAGCATGTTCTGCTACCCCATAGGGTGAATAGGCGGGAACACGCACAACGGTAATTCCTAAATCTGCTGCGGCTTGTAAGTCTACATTGTTAAACCCTGCACAGCGCAGGACAACCAGCCGAGTTCCCCGTGAGGCGAGAAGTTCTAAAGTTGGCGCGTCAACCTGATCGTGCACAAATACGCAAACCGCCCCAAATCCGGCGGCGAGGATAGCTGTATCCCGATTTAAACGAGGTTCAAAAAACACTAATTCGTGTTGGGTGGGAGAATTTGCATCTGACAAAAACTTGCGATCGTAGACTTTTGTGCTGAAGACTGCTACTTTCATGCAAAACCTCAAATTGTATGCTGCACAATGTTCGACTACATGATAACCTTGGCAGTTGAGAAGCGATGTCTACGATGGGCTATTCGGTAGCTTTAAACAGAAAAGAATTCAGGATTGCTTCAAGGCAGATGGCTGACTTTTGGCTGCTCGAAGTAGCCATACATCACCCGAGAAACTTGACGAATAAAATGCCTAGCTCTAATGTCATTATTCGGTCTTCGCACGAAAATTCCTGCTAAATAACGCTTACCTGATGGCGTTTCAATAATACCCGCATCGCCTAGTACAAACCGTAGAGTACCTGTTTTATGGGCAATATTTGCACCAGAACCTAAACCAGATGGTAGCAATGCTCTATTATTACAACGAATCATAATACCTAAAACTTGGGATTGACTTTTATCAGAAATTAACTGATTATTTGTAACCAAAGCTGACAGTCGTACCAAGTCTTTTGCACTAGTTTTATTAGTTCCTTTGAAGTCTCCTAACATATTGCGAATTACAGTGCTTTGTAATCCCCAACGGCGAAATTTTTGATTTAATTTAGATACACCACCTAAACGATCGATAATCATATTCGTAGCAGTATTATCGCTAATAGTCATCATCTTGGTTGCAGTTTGCAAGAGACTAAGCTTAGTTCCCACTCGTTGATACTGCATATTCCCAGAACCGCCAGTGACATGCTTGCGTCGCATCACCAAAGTTTCGCCTAGTTTGATTCTCCCTGCATCTACTTCTTGAAATAAAGCAATCAAAATCGGATACTTAATTGTGCTAGCAGCAGAAAAAGCTTTATCACCATTAAAACTAAAATAATCACCTGTTTCTAAATCCATAAAAAAGATTCCGGGAGTAAGGAATCTATAGCGAGCCATTAATGCTTTAATAGGAGTTTTTAGTTCTGATATCTCGCGTCCTAAAGGAACTATACCAGTAAATTTAGTACTATTTATTGGAGTGACAGGATCGGTTAGAGGAACCGGAGCAATAAATTTAAGTTTTGGTAGTTGTAAATTAGATTGATTTGCACTCCAGTCCTTTGCGTTGCCAATTTGATTCGTATTGGGATTCGCTTTTACTGGGGACGATAGTAAAAGAATACTTGTAAGGCTCAGTAAGAACCAGCGTAGTTTCATGTAGTGCTGTGAGGATCGTGTTGGATTTATTTACAGAGACTTTCCGAATAAGTCAATCAAATCCGGATTGATTGATATAGTAATCACTAAGATATCCGATGTCAAGAGATATTAATAAGAGATTTTATGGAATATTGTAACCAATAATTTTGATAAAAAAGTACAAGGTATAATATAGAAAATATGTTTATATTGCAGAAAATAATTATACAAATAGTAAGAGATTATGATTACAATTTTAATTTTACTAGCAATGAATTATACATAGCCATTGGGATAAAAAAGCACGCGCAGTCGAACCAATTAAAAAGTGTAAACTGAAGGCTACAAAATGACTAATAGTTGTGGGCTATTGAGGATTTTATAATTGTTCTAAAATTTCTACAGAAGATTTTATAACTTACCCAAAAAGTGCTAAAAAGCCTAATTTATCGAACCTCCATCTCTGCGAGAGGCTTCCGTCAACGCGCAACGTCTCGTAGAGAAGAATCGTAGAGTTTGCGTAAGTCCTAGATTTACCTGTATCAGCTTAGGTGTTTGTTCCAGAGATCATGTTGGTTAACCTGATGAATAGATAAAGCGATAATGCTATAGTAGTAAAGGAAATATGGTAAAATTTTCCTTACTTCACGGCATTTGAACACTCAAATGTGTGAATGATATAGCTGGAGAGGTGTCCGAGCGGTTCATGGTGACGCACTCGAAATGCGTTTTGGGGAAACCCAACGGGGGTTCGAATCCCCCCCTCTCCGTTTAAAATGATTGCCGAAAAATTAGACAAACAGTGATGTTTGGCTATATATGTAACGGATGTTGTATGTAACGGTATTATATTTCCTTACTTAGTCAAATATTTTTCCAACTACATTAAAATATACACTGACGATAGAGTTTTTTGGGATAAACTAATGCCATCGTGTGAGGAGTGAACGATGGCAAATCACAATATGGGGAAAGTGCCCTCATTTATTTTTATCAGTATCTGTTTATATCTAGGTATTAGTATAGGAGTCGTTATCCGGCTTGGGCAATCACAGCGATTAAACGCTGCTACTACACCCACTGAACCTGTATCATTACCATTAGCTATTCCTGTTACGCCATCAACAACAGAAGGAAAAACCTTTCCAGCTACTATTACTATCAAAGCCGTTGGAGATATTATTCCTGGCACTAATTTCCCTAACTATAGATTACCCCGGTTTCGAGATCAATTATTACCAAAATCAGTGAGAACTCACTTGCAAGGATCTGATATCTTGTTTGGTAACTTTGAAAGTAGCTTAACTAATTATCCCTACACTGCCAAAGATATCAGTCGAGGACAAGTCTTTGCCTTTCGCTCACCACCTGGATATGCTCGGCTATTTGCTGAGGCTGGTTTTAATGTGTTTAATATGGCTAACAACCATGCAATGGACTTCGGCCCGGTAGGGTTCAAAGATACAAAGAAAAATCTTGAGGCTGTGGGTATTGCAACATTAGGTCATAAAAATCAAATTCTTTATCTGCAACCTAACAATATCCCTGTGGCAATGGTCGGGTTTTCTCCTTATGAAATGTATAATTCCATCCATAATTTACGAACAGCCCAAGCACTTGTAAAAGAAGCGAGAAATAAGGCCAACATTGTAATAGTATCGATGCACGCTGGAGCCGAAGGAACGGGGGCACTACATGTTAAGAATCAGACAGAGTTTTTTTATGGAGAAAATCGAGGTAATTCGATCAAGTTTGCTCGAAACATGGTTGATGCAGGAGCAGATTTAGTATTAGGACATGGGCCTCATGTTCCGAGAGCGATGGAAATTTATAAGGGAAAAATCATCGCCTATTCTTTAGGTAACTTTCTGGGATATCGAACTTTATCTACACATGCCCAGACGGGTGATTCTATGATTTTAGAAGTTAAACTTAACTCGGCGGGAAATTTGGTATCAAGTAAAATTATCCCCGTGCGGATGAATGGGCAGGGAATCCCTCAAATTGATCGGTATTTTCGGACTGTGAAACTTATGCGTTCTTTGAATAATCAAGCTTTTCCCAAAAATCCTGTGAAGATTAATAAAAAGGGGGAAGTTGTTGTACAGAAGAATAAATCTGACAATTCGGTTAATGTAGAAAAGCCCACGAAGAACTTAACCTCTTCCCGACCTTTAAGGGCAAAAATTCAAAGTATCTATCCTAAAAGGAGAGATATTTAGAGAGAGGTTTTTCAGATAAGGGAAAAATAAAAATAGTAAATAAGGAATTTAGTTAAAGATGAAACAAGATACAAAAAGATGTTTTTGTATTAGGAAGAGGCGTTTAATTTTAGATTATAAATTTTGGATTTTAGATTGAATGAAAAATTTAAAATTGACTAATTATTGTCATCTTGTAGCTTTTCCTGAGATTTCTGATCATTCTGGGGTTGAGTATCAGTCGGTAAATTTTGCTTGTCCAGTGTCGGTACTACTACAGCAGAAGGATCTGACTGTTTGGATTCTGTTGGTGGCGCTGTTGGTATAACCACAGGATTTGACGGAGTTATCGGTTGAGGAGAAGGAGAATTCTGATTAGAAGCGGGTGAGTTATTTTTTGGTAGTGGTGCGGGGGAAGCACTACGAGATGAACGGATCGCTCGTAGTTTTTCGACTAGCGAGGGTGTAGGTGAAACGCTAGGTGAAGGGGTGGATTGCTCAGAATTGCCGCGTTGTGATTCTGTTGTAGAGGTGCTGGGAGTTTCTTCTGGGGAAGAACGACGATTACGCCGGCGCTGCTTGGAACTATAAACAGGTGCTGATTCGCTTCTTGTGGTGGTGTTAGTCTCTTCAGCCCTCTCTAAGTTAGGAACTTTCGCAGGTGGTTCTTGAGTTGGCTGTTCAAAAAGCGGTTTTGCGGTTGGCTGTGGCTGAGATTTGGGTAAGATGCTAGTGATGCCAAAACCCGCCGTAGCAGCAACCAGGGCTACACCTATACCAATGAATATTTGAGATGACCCCAGTTTTTTTGCCAGTACATTTTTTTTGGCGATCGCTGGGTTGGGCTGCACTAACCCAGATGATTTATGAATGCGATTCTGAGAAGTTTTCCCATTCCCAATTAAAGTTACTGCTTGCTGGGCAGATAAATTGATAGTTGGCACTGCATAAGTGGCTAAGGCTTGCGGTGTCATATTCAGCCCATTTCCAGGTAGCAGTTGTAACCACTCAGCAACTGTCGCTGGCCGAAAACGAGATTCCACCGCCATCCCGCGCATTACTGCCTGGTTGACAGAAGCACTCAAATGTGGTTGTAATTCGCGGGGGGAAGGCATTTGTTCGCGATCGCGCAACAATGCTGGCATAGGAACCTGTGCTGTCAAAAGTGAATACAAGGTTGCTGCTAAACCATAAACATCCGTGGCGGGTGTGCGCGGCGCTTGCGTCAAATACTGCTCAATGGGAGAATAACCTTCAGAAACCATACCTGTGTGAGTCTGCCTGACACTGCCATTAAATTCCCTGGCAATGCCAAAATCAATCAGTACTACTTCTTGGGTTCCTTCACGAAGGATAATATTATCTGGTTTGACATCTCGATGTAACAAACCGTTGTTATGTACTACCTGCAAGGCTGCCCCAATTTGCCGGATGTAATGAATTGCTGTGGCTTCAGGTAAAGGTATCCCTGGTAATACAAATGCGTCTCCTAAGGTTTCGCCACGAATGTATTCCATCACCATGTAAGGTAGTCCACTATCGACAAAAAAATCACTAACTCGGACTATGTTTGAGTGAATACACGTAGCTAATCGTCTAGCTTCATCTTGGAATTGGCGCTCAAATTTTGCAAAATCAGGATGTTGTCGCAGCCGTTCATTGATGGTTTTCATCACCACCTCGTGACCCAAGTAGTGATGCGTAGCTTTAAACGTAATGCCAAAGCCACCCCGCCCTATTTCTTGAATTAGGGTATATTTTCCATCCTGCAAAATTGTGCCTGCTAACATAAATCCTGAGTCCTGAGTGAGCAGATAACTAGCGAGTTCTGAGTCTTGAGGGATTCCTAAAAGATTTTCCCATATTTTTGATATGGGGCAGGGTTTTTGCCTGTCTATCTTACGGGATGATTTAATTGTTGGAATCCAAGTAAGAAAGACTTCCCCATGAACACAACAGTTTTATCTTTATAGGATAACGCGAGAGTCAAGAAATCCTAAAGTAGGAAATAAGCTCAATTTGTCTTCCACGAATTTGATGTGATAATTAACACGCTACTTGCTACAATGCCAAAGAGCAATTTTGTAATTTTTAGTAAGTTAGTAATCAGCATATTTTGGATATTTTCATCGATTATTTTTGAAAATTGACCAAGTGGAACGAGTTTATTCGGATGAATTGGGCACTTTCAATTAGCAATCAATAGGCATCAATTTAATGCAATTGACAATAGTATTAGAGACAGCGATGCCTACGGCGGTAAACTACGCACAGCAAGTAAAGCAATTAATTAGGCGGGTAAATTAGAGTCAAAGGACGCACTGACGAAAAACCAAATATCCGCATTAATGTTCTGAATGCTCACTTTCTTAAAATCGCTGACCTATGCCTAAATGCACTTTGCTTTCTCCTTGGTCATTAATGCCATAGTCAGCCCGAATTAAGCCTAGTGGTGAATTTAAGCGCACTCCAGCCCCATAACCAAAACCATAACCTGCTTTGCCTCGCACACCTGCTGGATCTCCTAATACAGTATCACCGGAGCCTAAGTCTGAGGCAAAATCGGCAAATAATACACCCCCTACGATTGGTAAGACGGGGAAGCGATATTCTGCGGAAGCTAACACATAACTGCGACCACTCCCTACATCTCCAGAATCGTAACCGCGTACTGAGTTGGAACCACCCAAGTTAAAGCTTTCGTAGGGCGGTAAATTACCAAGGACAGTACCAGCTTGCAGATTTACTGCAAATACTTGTGGTTGTTTGGTGTTAAATAATTGCACTGGCAAATATTGGCTGTAATTGGCTTTGAGGCGATTTAGAGAAATATTTCCTTGACCGATGGGGACAGATTGTTCTGTACTCAAACTCAAAACGGAACCTTTAGTTGGATTGAGGGGATTATCTCGTTGGTCTTTGGTGGCGGTGAAGGATACGGTAGTTAGGTCGTCAATACCAGTTCCACTCGCAGATAGGGTATTGCCTTGAGCGTCGGTTGGGGTAATATTACCTTGGCGATCGCGAATACTAGTTCGGGTATAATTTAATCCTAATGAGGTATTCCAGTCATCAATTGGTCGCTGCAAGCTGACACTACCGCCAATTTGACCTTCTCGAACTTTGTCGCCGTTAGCAAGCTTAATCTTGTCGTCAAAGGTTTCCGAAAGTTCCTGACTACGAAAACCATTCACAGTGTACCCTAAGCGATCGGGGTTAGTTATCCGATGGGGACTACTAAATTTGCTATTAAATTGCAAGTCTCGGCTACTTACACCAAGATTCACACCTAAAGTATCATTAACACCACCAACATTCTGATCTTGATAGCTGATTGTACCTATCAACCCCTGATCGGCATTGTAACTACCACCCACGTTAACACCACGCGCCCCACTTTCTTTGAGTTGGTAGACTAAATCAAGTTTTGTCGCATCCCCTTCTAAGGCAACATTCACACTCTCAAATAAACCAGTCCGATATAGCTGTTGTATGTCTTGTTTAACTATATTTTCTTGGAAAATTTGACCAGATTTTAGCTTGAGTTGCTGTTGCAGAAAATCTGGTTTGGTGCGTCCTCCCACGGGATTACCCTTGCTATCAATGGTTTTACCCTCGTCGTTGATAAAGCGAAACTTGATATTACTCACCAAGCCTTCAGCGACATTCACAGTGAGAATACCTTGAGAACTGGGTTTAATTGATAACACTCTTGCCAAATTATAACCATTGTCAACGTACCATTTGTTAATTTGTGGTACTGCTTGCTGGAGTCCAGCAGGACTGATGGTGGTTCCAATTTGAGATTGCAACTGTTGTTGGGCTACTTGGTAGGTGAGTACTTTAGCGCCAGATAGTTGTAGCGATTGCACAATCACCGGTTGCACTTGATAAACTACATTCAATCCAGCCTGTGTGCTAAAGCTCTTCACACTGACATTGCTAAATAAACCTGTATCTAAAATTGCAGTTACATCTTTTTGTAGCTGGCTTTGACTAGTTTCTCCACCCGCCTGGGTTTTAATTACTTTGCGAACGATTTGCTGCAATTCTTGATTGGCTCCCACTACCTGTACATCTGTAGCCGTCACTACTAAGCGATTGTCTGTAGCAGGCGTTTGGCGACGAGAGGATGAAGCAGAGGTGATGAGGGGGATTGTTACTGATTGTTTTAGTGTTGCCTTGTCTACTGGTTTTAAAACTACTGTGGAGTTGTTGTTAACAGCTGTTGGCACTGGGGCGGGATTTTGGGAAAATTCTTGTGCAACTATAGTTTCTGGCGAAGCAATTGTTTCTATGCGGGTGGGAGTATTTTCAATCACTGGCACTACTAAGTCATCAGTTTTTGTAGTTGGAGTGATGGCTTTAGTAGGTGCAGCCGTTGCTTGCTGAGTAACATTGGCAGCAGCCAAAGTAGCTAAAGTCAAAATTGCAGTAGCAGAAATTTTCATAATATATAATATTTAAGCTAATTAACTGAGAGTTAGTTATACAAAGGTTCAGGAATAGGGATAACACTAACTTCCAGCTTATTTGCGGATTTACCCATTCATACCTTTGTATACACTAGACAGTTAATTACCATTTTTTGTTTCACGCTAGCAGTACGAGAGGCTCAGATCCCCATTTACTATAAATTCTGTACGACTGGGTAATAAGTATTGCTTTAAAAGTTGAAGGAATATAGGACTAATATTTGATTTATGAAAAACCATAAGAGCTAAAAGCTTACTGTATAAAGATTTAGTTCTCAGTATATTTAGCAAGAATCAAGTAGAATTCCTATAGCTTTATACTAACCCAAGTTGCGGGTTATCAAAATCTGGGTGCTTTTCATAGAACTCAGTGCTGAGTCCTAAGCAAATTAAGAAAGACTTAGCATTTTTGTACTTAGTAAAAGTGCCGACACCACTTGCTTTATGCCGAGAAAGCTTTCCACCGCAGTAGCTACCCCTTGTGGGCGGTCTTTTAACTCGAAGCCGAGGCATCGGCTAAACGCTCCGGTAACGCTAATGGAACTCGGCACTCTTCATGGCATGATATCAGCATCACTTGATACTTAAAATACTTACTGCGAGGTTCTATGAGTAATGTATCTCGATTATCCCTAACCTCTAACTCTCAAGCTGCAACTTCTCCTTTACGGTTACTTGTATTAAGTAATGGTCATGGGGAAGATATGATTGCAGTTCGGATTTTACAAGAACTCCAACGACAATCCAACCCACCAGAAATCTTTGCTTTACCTCTGGTGGGTGAAGGACATGCTTACCAACAGTTGGATATTCCCCTCATTGGTTCAGTCCGCACTATGCCTTCGGGCGGCTTTATTTATATGGATGGCCGCCAATTAGCGCGGGATGTACGCGGTGGTTTATTACAACTTACCCTTACCCAGATAAAAGCTATTCGCCGTTGGGTGAGTTCTCAAAAAAAATTAGGTAATAAAAGAGCGATTTTAGCGGTGGGAGATATTGTCCCGTTGTTGTTTGCAACTTTCAGTGGCGCTAATTATGCTTTTGTAGGTACGGCAAAATCTGAATATCATGTGCGGGATGAAGCTGGATTATTACCACGGAAATCTAAAGATGTGCGTTGGGAAAACTTTTCTGGTTCAGTTTACCATCCGTGGGAACGTTGGTTAATGAGTCGTCGCCGTTGTAAGGCGGTATTTCTTAGAGATGCACTGACGACGGAAACATTAAAACAATGGCCAATTCCGGCTTTTTATTTGGGTAATCCCATGATGGATGCTCTGCAACCGACCTTTTCACGCCAACAATTTTATAGTCAGGATAGCCAACAGCAAGAGACAGTTCGACCTTTTGTAGTGACTCTTCTTCCTGGTTCCCGTCCGCCAGAGGCATACGCTAACTGGGAAACAATTATGATTGCTGTATCTGCGTTGATGGCAAGTTTCCAGGAGCGAAATTCGATTTTCTATACTTCTAATAGAGTGATGTTTTTAGGTGCGATCGCTCCGGGTTTAGACTCTCATATTTTATCCCAAAGTGTCCAATCCCAAGGCTGGCGCATTGAATCAACATGTCCTATCCAAATTGCTGATCCAAATATATTGACATTTAAACAAAGAAATGCATATCTATTGCTGACACAAAAAGCTTATAATGATTGCTTACATTTGGGAGATATAGCGATCGCGATGGCAGGTACAGCCACAGAACAGTTTATCGGTTTAGGAAAACCTGCGATCGCGATTCCCGGTAATGGGCCTCAATATAACCGTGGTTTTGCTGAAGCTCAAAGTCGTCTTCTAGGCTCATCTTTGATTTTAGTTGAGCAGCCAGCAGAAGTTGCCAAAATAGTACAGTCTCTATTTAAAGATCCTGATATTTTGCAAATTATTGCCGAAAATGGTCTACGACGCATGGGTAAACCCGGAGCAGCACTACGCATTGCAGAATGTTTACAGGAACAATTTTGATTTGGCATTGGAATAGTTATTCTCCTTGTCCCCTTGTCCCTCTGCTCCCCCTACTCCCCCTGCTCCCTCATCCTCTCACGCTACCAACCCAGAACGTAAAGCCCTTACAGCAGCTTGGGTACGATCATCCGCACACAGTTTATTTAGAATATTACGAACATGGGTTTTCACAGTACCAACTGTAATGTAGAGTTTCTCAGCAATTTGCCCATTGCTACACCCAGCTACAATCAATTCTAGGATTTCTAGTTCTCGTTGAGTCAGGGGATATGTTTCCAAAACTTGCTCGTATTCTGATGCCAATGCCTCAATTTTTACAGTCTTCGGCGTTTTATCAGAACCTTGGATCTCTCCAGGAATACCTTGCCGCATCTTCCGCAATACCACGTTGGCAATTGCCGGATCAATCCAAGAATTACCGCCGTGAGTCGCTTGGATCGCCTCAGTTAATTTACTGATACTTGTTTCTTTCATGTAGTAAGAATCAGCACCCGCCGCGAAGGCTGCAAGTACAGCATCCTCTGTGTGATCCATTGTCAGGATCAAAATTTTGGTTCCCGTTTGCCCAGTTTCAGCTTGGTGGCGTTTGAATTTACGGGTGAGTTCAATGCCATCCATATCAGGCAAACCGATATCTACAACGGCTACATCTGGCTTTGCTGTTTCCAAAAGTTTTAGTCCTTGGGTAGCATTTGCTGCTTCGCCAATTACTTTCAATGCGCTGTGAGACTGTAATGCTGCTCGTAGTCCCATTCGCGTTAAGTCATGATCTTCAATTAAAATAATGCTAATTTCATTCATTGCTACACTCGCTCTTACGCTGTTGGCATCTTTCAAAGTATTACTTTTTGTAAGCGCTATCTTTTATTTTCCTCAATCTTAAGATAGATGATCTTTCAACCACCCTGCATCCACCGATAGAAATAATAAACCTCCTATCTTTTAACATTTAGATAGAGAATAAATCTAGCTAGAGATATATAGATACTTGCACAATAAGATGAAAGATTGAGGCTAATGCAAAATTCCTCCTCCTGTGCGAAAAATTCAGCCTTCAGTTGCCATGTTCCATTAGTTAATTACTATTATTTTGTATAAACCTTACAAAAATGGACAAATTAGAAAAGGTAAAAATTATCTTACGAGAAAGTGAACGATGGTTTCGAGCCATTTTAACCAAACCTTTGGATTCCTCGGATTGATGCGCCTGATGGGCACCCTCATGGAAGAGAATTAGACGGCGTTAAAATTTGGTGGAATTACTAGCAGCAAAGTAATTGGTTATCCTTCGTGAGAAGCTTGCTGGCGTGACTTTTCACTGGATGTGGAAGGCTGCGATCGCCAGGAAAATACTAACACGGGTCTACCGATCGTTAAGAAAATTGCCGAAATCTCAGGAGGTAGGATTACTTCAAATTCAAAAGTCGGTATAGGGAGCTACTTTTTTATCTACCTAACTAATCAATCTTATGAGTAGAACTACTCAAGCTTATGGTACACAACATTGCTGTGCAACTCTCACCAATGGCTGACGACGGTCGCTTGCTGACTCAATTACAATTGTTTTAAGCAAAGCAAAAGTATTGTATTTTACTTTATATTAACTATGCTTGTTGTCTTCAGACCAATAGTTTTTGGTTTGTTAATTACCGAAACAGAGTCATAATACAAGCCTCTAATCTAAATTTATTTATGGTAATTATTAATTTTAAATTCCGAGCGACGTAACCTTCCCTAACTTTCTAGAGATGATGGCAAAGCTCAACAAGTATTGAATATTGTGCGAAATGCCTTAGTCAATAAAGTTACAGATTTTAAATGTCCGAAAATTTTATATTTTAATTAGATAATTTCAAAAGAGGAATGTTATACATCAACCTATGTTTAGCGGCAAAAATAAAAACCGATGGAAGATACGCTGAAAATTTTGGTTGTAGATGATGATGAAGTAGACCGAATGGCAGTCCGTTGTGCCTTGACTAAAGCAGGTATTCAAATGGAACTATCTGAAGTAGCCGATGGCAATAATGCGTTTTCTATTTTAAGCACCACTGCTTATGATTGTGTTTTCATCGGCTATCGCTTACTAGATCAGAATGGACTAACCTTAATTCAACAGCTACTTTCTTCGGAAATTAAAGTTCCTTTAGTAGTCCTAGCTGCTCAAGAAGATAAACAAACTGCTGTCCAATTATTGAAAGCTGGTGCTACAGACTATCTCTCTAAGTCTAGAATATCTCCAGAAAACTTGGCACAAGTTTTGCGGAGTGCAATTCGGGTTTATCGGGCTGAAATACAAGTAGCTTTGGTAAAAGACCAGCTTAGAAAAAGTCATGAACAACTTATTCGTAAGAACCAAGAATTGGACAGACAACAGCAACAGCTTCAAATGCAAAACTTCAAGCTATCAGAAGCATCAGTGCTAAAATCACATTTCTTGGCAACTATGTCTCACGAACTCAGAACGCCGATGAATGCGATTATTGGTTTTTCGCAAATACTGTTGCGTCCTAAGTTCGGTCAACTAACGCACCAGCAAGCAGATATGGTTGAACGCATCTTGAATAATGGGAAACATTTGCTGATGCTAGTCAATGAAGTTCTTGACTTTTCCAAGCTGGAAACAGGACGATTAGACTTAAAAGCAGAAAAATTTGATGTCTCAAAGGTAATAAATCTTGCTGTAAATGAAATGCGTTCCCTAGCTGACGCCAAAAACCTCTCATTGTTAGTGCAAATCGATTTGCAAAATACTTTAATATTTAATGATCCAGTTCGCATCAAACAGATTTTAATTAACCTGCTCTCCAACGCCATTAAATTCACAGAGTCTGGTGAAGTTTTGGTTGAAGTTAAAGAACTACCTGCAAATCGATTAGCAATTATTGTTCGGGATACAGGTATTGGTATAGCATCCACAGATTTTAAACGTATTTTTGAAGCATTTCGCCAAGTGGATCAAACTCTTACTCGGAAATATCCAGGTACAGGTTTGGGTTTGGCAATTATAGATTCACTGGTGAAAATGATGGGCGGTAAAATCTTTCTTGAGAGCAAATTAGGAGTCGGTTCAACGTTTAAAATTGAATTACCGCGCCAAATCACATTATCACCTGTAGGAGCCGATGTACCTCTACAGGTAGATGGCAAACGGGTTTTTGATTCTACTAAAAATCCACATCATTCATCTTATGAAGCTAGGCAAGCACCCGTAGGATATCCTAAATTTAAACTATAAATTACTTTCAAAAAAACTGATAAAAGTTAATAAATTATGTCTATAGTTGAAAATAATAAAATTTTTCGTATCCTCGCAGTTGATGATACTCCAGATAATCTGATTTTGGTTCA
The DNA here is from genome assembly GCF_035638895.1 of Nostoc sp. GTDB lineage: Bacteria > Cyanobacteriota > Cyanobacteriia > Cyanobacteriales > Nostocaceae > Nostoc. The sequence continues at coordinate 21,424 of NZ_DASQZC010000149.1, forward strand.
AGCAATTTTAGAAAGTGAAGGGTATGAAATTGATTTGGTTTCAGATGGAATAAAGGCTTTGCGGCAAGTTGAACAAGCTCCACCCGATCTGATTCTTTTAGATGTAATGATGCCAGGGATAGATGGTTATGAAGTCACACGTCGGATTCGGAATAACCCAGCAATTAGTTATATTCCAATTCTGCTGATTACTGCCTTTCACGAATCCAGTGTTGTCGAAGGTTTGGATGCTGGTGCTGACGATTTTATTCGTAAACCATTTGATACTGATGAACTATTGGCAAGGGTGCGATCGCTATTGCGTCTCAAGCATAGTTTGGACGAACAACAAAAAATGGCCCGCCAACGGGAGGATTTTGTTTCCCGTTTGACTCATGATTTGCGAACTCCTTTAGTAGCCGCCGATCGCATGTTGAATTTGTTTGAGATGGAGACATTCTGCGAACTTTCGGCGGAAATGAAACAGGCGATCGCAGTTATGATTCGCAGTAACCAAAATTTGATGGATATGGTAAACACCCTCCTTGAAGTCTATCGCTTCGAGGCAGGTAAAAAAACGTTGAATTGGGAAGAATGCGATTTACGTGAGATATCTCAAGAAGTAGTCAGCGAACTAAGCCCTTTAACTGGTGAAAAAGGGTTGATTCTAGAAATAGATACCCGTGAGTTAGATTCACAGGGTAAAAACGCTGGTATTATTATGGGCGATCGCTTGGAACTACGGCGGGTGATAAACAACCTGATTGCAAATGCCATCAAATTTACAGATACAGGAGGCATCACAATCCGCATCTTTGAAACACCACCCAATCCAGAAAATGCAGATTCAGTAACAATCGAGATCCAAGATACAGGATATGGGATTGCGCCCGAAGATCAGGCAACAATTTTCGAGCGATTTCGCCAAGGCAAACATAAACGCTCAGGTAGTGGTTTAGGGCTACATCTATCCCACCGGATTATAGAAGGGCACGCAGGAACTATCCAGGTAACATCTGAACTAGGTAAAGGTAGTTTGTTCACTATGCAACTACCTAAAAACATTTAAGTCCTTCACCTTCGCCTTCATATTTTTATGCTCGACTGCTAATCTTAACAAAGCTTCAAAGCTGGGTAAGAGGTGAATTTTCTTGCCAACTCACGGCGAATTATAGCCTCTAATTCCTCAAGCATATAGGGCTTGCTGATGTAATTATTAAATCCTGCCTTGAGAATACGCTCACGATCTTCCGTGCTAGCTAAAGCTGTGACAGCCACCACTGGAATTGTGCAAGTTAGAGGTTCAACCTTTAGATGACGCACAACATCCATACCGCTAAGACCTGGTAACAAAATATCCAACAAGATTAAGTCTGGTTGATATTCTTTAGCTACCAGCACCGTTGCAGAAGAATCTGTTTGACAAATGAATCTATAACCCATTGACTCAAGAGCATAACTAATTACCAAGAGACTATCATCATCGTCTTCTACTGCCAGAATCAAGGGCTGGTGAGAGTTTTGCTTCTTTTCATCACTCATGAATGAATGTGCCAAATACATCTCTCCTCCAGAAGATTTTATTAGGATTCATCGTCTTTACTTGGGCGATACAGACGAGGCTTACCGCGAACAATAGAATAGTGGCCAGTTAGGAATAACTTGTGTTTTGCTTTTGTCTAATTGATAACTCTAACCTATGCAACAATACTTGAGGAAACAAAACCTCAAGCTGACAACTTTAGCAGATACTTTTTGATTATACGCAAAATTACAGAAGATTTTCCCAAGGAGTTGATAATAACTTTAGATAGATGATTATTTCTAACTATATCGCTTTACCTGTATATGGTTTTAGATTTTAAAGATGATAAATAAGTAATCAAAGCTATTTACTATTAAATTCTGTACTAGAGTTGGTGTAGTGGATACTAAATTACTCAGGATAATAATTTTCAATACGTACTATAAAGTTTTGTTGAACTAAGCTTGATTTTATCCATTTTTTTCGCAACGCAATACTCCTGCGGTGTCGTTGCACAAATGCCTAAGCTGAAACCTATGTGAAACGGTAGTTTTACTTTTTGAACTTCATCGATATATCTATAACAGCCAGGGTTTTGTCGGATAGAAGAAGAATTCAGAAATAAGAATTCAGGAGTCATCTCATGTTCGGCAAATCACTTATAATATGTCATTGCGTACTCCTTTGGAGAACCCGTTGGCGCAGCCTCTCGTAGAGAAGGGTATGCAAGTGGAATGAACGCGAGTGCGTCTCGTTGGCGCAGCCTCTCCAAGAGTTGAGAAGCAATCGCAAAGGTTTGGGATTGCCGCGCTCCGCTCGCTTTTGACTAAGTATTAAGTCGAACATGATATCAGCAATCTTGACGCTCGTTCCTCTCTACGAGACGCTGCGCGTAGCTTGCTTCCCGAAGGGTACGCTATCGCTAACGCTACGCTATCTGCTTTTTCGGTCAGAATACCTTTCCTGTATTCTGACTCCTGGCTCCTGAATTCTATTTGGGACATTCAAACTTTTGAAGGGTTTTTGCAAGCGAGGCAAGCGCTACCATAGCAACCAAGCCAATTTAATATTATCTTCTGATTTTTAGTCCCCGAACTATCGGGGTATTTCTGTTAGTAGGTAGTGAAATGCGTAACTATTTTTTAACCACACTATAGATAGATGAATTGAAATCAAGGTAATTTTAAATTAATTATAGAAAACACTATAGCGGTTCCCATTCAGATGTAGTACAACCTTATATCACGAGGTGTAGGGGCACAGCAGTGCCCATTGGTGTCAACTTAAGTAAAAACGCTTATCCCACAGGCGTTTTACCCCACCCCTTAATCCCCTCCCCGTTCACGGGGAGGGGAGGTTTTGTCACTAGACAAAAGCGGGGTGGGGTTCCGACAACTTAATTGGTAATTGAGTAAGCTTGATATAACGTCATTGCCAGGGTTTTGCGTTAAGTTGACACGTATGAGCAGTGCCGTGCCCCTACGGGTGTACCTCAGGTAAACGAGAACCGCTATAGTATAGAACCCGTTTGACATCTTTCCCTGTGGTACTTGGCTTTGAAGTAAGCCGTCGTTCAGTGATCAACAATAGAGCCTGTTCAGCAAAACCGTTTTCTGCCAGAAAATGGGAAAATCCAGCTAGTTGCAAGGCTTCTGCTTCCAGAAGTAGATATCAAATGGGTTTTATATTCTGAATGAAGAGCAGCGCGTCGCGATAATCATCTTTCCCCCGAATCTTGATAGCCTTTTGCTGCTAGTCTTAAAGAATATACTGCTGTTTTTTTTTATATTACGAGTAGCTAGCAAGGATCAAATTTTAAATATGGCTTTTGAGGAAATCGAAGCATTTTTAAAGAAAATGCAGTCTGAACCTGAACTTAAAAACGAGGTGCTCGCAGCACCAACCGCAGATGATGTTGCGCGAATAGCACTAAAGCTTGGTTTTGAATTTTCAGGTGATGAATTATTGAGAATGT
>NZ_DASQZC010000150.1:0-11488 GCF_035638895.1 Nostoc sp.
AATCTAAAATCCCAAATCGAGTTACCGATTCACCGCCGCAGCTTCCCTTGCTGCTGTTGCTTGATCTGGGTGGATACCCAAGCGGGTGAGATTAATCCGACCTTTGTTATCAATTTCGCGCACTTTGATAATCACTTCGTCGCCCACCGCGACTTCATCCTCAACTTTGCCAACGCGGTAGTCAGCTAGTTGTGAGATGTGGATCATCCCTTCTTTTCCAGGCAGAAATTCCACAAATGCACCTATCGGTATAATCCGAGTGATGCGTCCTGCGTAGACATCCCCTTCATGCAACTTGCGGGTCATACCCTGGATGATGTTTCTGGCTCTCTTGGCCTTGCTCTCATCCACAGCCGAAATTGTCACGGTGCCATCATCTTCGATGTCAATTTTTGCACCAGTTTCTTCTGTAATCCCCTTAATGGTCTTGCCTCCAGGCCCAATTACCAGACCAATCATGTCTGAATCAATCTTGATTGTTAACAGACGTGGGGCATAAGGTGAGGTTTCAGTCCGTGGCGTGTCAATGCAGGCGAGCATTTTCTCCAGAATGTGCAACCGGGCTGCTTTAGCTTGGTGAACGGCTTGAGAAATAACCTCCAACGACAAACCGGAGATTTTCATATCCATTTGCAGGGCGGTAATCCCGGTATCCGTCCCGGCAACTTTGAAGTCCATATCGCCCAAAAAGTCTTCAATGCCCTGAATATCAGTGAGGATTCGCACTTCGTCCCCATCCTTAATCAGACCCATTGCTGCACCACTAACGGGTTTGAGAATTGGTACACCAGCATCCATCAGAGCTAGGGTGGAACCACAGACTGAACCCATTGAAGTGGAACCGTTTGAGGAAAGTACTTCCGATACGATGCGAATCACGTAGGGAAATTGTTCTTTTGACGGTAGCACAGGTAGTAGCGCTCGTTCTGCTAATGCGCCGTGACCAATTTCACGCCTTCCTGGGGCCCGCATTGGCTTGGTTTCTCCGACTGAGAACGGCGGGAAGTTGTAATGATGCAGATAACGCTTGTGCTGATCTAGCTGCATGTCATCGTTAAGGTTTTGAGCATCCCCAGGTGTACCCAGAGTACAAGCGGATAATACCTGAGTTAGTTCCCGGTTAAATAAACCGCTACCGTGGACTCGCTTTGGTAAAACATCAACTAGACAAGAAACGGGACGCACTTGATCGAGTTTACGACCATCAACGCGGACGTTATCTTCAATAATTTGTCGCCGCATGAAGTATTTGGTAATATCTTTAAAAGTGTTACCAAGTGCCTTCTTATTTGCAGTTGCGGCAACTCGAATTGGGTCTTCTTCTGGCAGTTCGCTAATCGTCGCGGCAATTTCATCCTTGACGACATCTAAAGCTGCATCGCGTTCGGGTTTGGTGAAACTAAATTGAGCGAGGATTTTCTTAATCTGACCGTTGGCGCGATCGCGGATATAATTTTCTAGCGTCTGGTCTACTTCTGGTGGTGCTTCTTGCACTATTACCAAACCCAGTTCTGCAATTAAATCTTGCTGCGCTTTGATTAAGTCCCGTACTGCTTCATAACCAAAGTCAATTGCCTCGAGAATATCTCGCTCTGGCAACTGATTGGCTCCCGCTTCCACCATGATTACGCCATGTGGTGAACCTGCTACTATTAGATCCAAATCTCCAGCTTCAGTTTCTGCATAAGTGGGGTTAATAATGAAATCATCTCCCACTAAACCAACTCGCACTGCTGCCATTGGCCCATTAAAAGGAATTTGGGCAATTAGGGTAGCAATTGAAGCGCCTGTAACTGCTAACACATCGGGTGGAACTAACTCGTCCATCGACAGCGTTAAGGCAATAATTTGCAGGTCATCCCGTAGCCATGAAGGGAACAGGGGACGCATGGGACGGTCTATTAGACGGCTGGTGAGAATTGTTTTTTCTGGTGGACGACCTTCTCGGCGCATGATCCCTCCGGGAATCCTACCAGCAGCATATAGCCTTTCTTCATAATCTACTGTAAGGGGAAGAAAATCAATGCCTTCTCTGGCTTGCGATCGCGTAGCCGTGACTAAAACGGATGTGTCCCCTGATTCTATCAAAACCGACCCACCTGCCTGGGGAGCTAGTAAGCCTACTTTCAGCCGAATATCCCTTCCATCGAAGGATATTGACTTATCAACTTCTGCCATTCAGTTTTTTTTCCTTCTCTTTCGCTATTCTCTTTCTGTGGCAATCCTAACATTTATGCACTATGACTGACTTCTAGTACATACAAAGATAGATAAGTAGTTCAACCTAAAGCCCGATACATCATCAGCGCGTTTACCATTTGTTCATCCTCTAGCTTCGCCGCACGCGGAATGCGCCCAATGATCTCAAATCCTAACGACTGCCAAAGTGTAATTGAAGGTATATTAGTTTCAAAGACCAAATTGAACATTACTGCTTCGTAGCCCAGGTTTGCTGCTATCAAGAGCATCGCTTCTCCCATGAACCGCCCGATTCCCTGACCACGTAACCCAGGTTGTACAATAAAACCAGCGTTGCAAATATGGCAACACCGACCGGGGAAGTTTGGTTTTAAATAAAACGCCCCTAATATTTCTTTTGGTTTGTGTGTAGCATCTTGAACAGATGTCCTGACAACAAAGGCATCCTTACTCAACCAGTAAGCTAAAAATTCTGCCTGAGATAAAGGTTCCTTTTGTGGATAAGTTTTACCTTCAACAATTACAACATTGAGTAATGCTCTTACAACCTCCTGTTCTTGAGGATGCATATAATCTAGTTCAACTATTATCCCGTCTTTTAAAACTTTAACTATGGGAAAAATCACTATTAATAATCTTGATATTAAATAAATTAATTATATGTATTTTTTAGTTAGATCATCTTCTTGAGAAGATACAAAAAGCAAATATTGCGGTTTTCATTCTTGAAATTTGGGAAATCTGAGTAATTAACAAATGGCGATTTTACACTGTAATTGGTTACTAAAAAATCAAAATGGTTGTTTATTTATTTGGGGAGAAACTTGGCGATCGCCACGAGTGAATTTCGAGCCTAATGGATCTGGAGAGATACCACTAAATCCATTAGCAATGACATCAGTTGAGTTGAATGAGTGGTTGCGATCGCAGAACATGGCGATTACCAACTTCATCCAGAAACCTCAAGTTGCGAATGCTACTACTGGACGAACACGTAAAGCCGCCAGTACGACTGAGATAAAATTACCAACGCATTCGCAAATCATTGCGCTACCAACTCATATCTCTGAAAACAGTGTAGAAGGAACATCTGCAATTTTCCCCGTACATTCTGCCAGCTTGGGACTAGACACAGACTCCCCGCAATATTTGCAACCGTGGCGAGTTGAGGGTTTTTGTCTTAACCCCAGCGAAGCAGTAAAATTTCTCGCTGCTATTCCCCTAAATGCTGCAAAAGGTGAAGATGCCTTTTTAGGAGGAGACTTACGTTTTTGGTCGCAAGTTTCCCGATGGGGTTTAGATTTAATCTCGCGGTGTAAGTTTTTACCAAGAATTGACCGACAATCAGATGGTGCGTTTGCTGCTAAATGGCAAGTACTTCTAGACAGTGCTGTAGATGGAACTCGCCTAGAAAAATTTTCTGCGGATATGCCGTTGGTTTGTCGGACTTATCAAGAGGGAGTGGGGGGAGACAAGGGGACAAGGGGACAAGGGGACAAGGAAAATAACTATGTCCAGTGCCCAATGTATATAGACTTTCCAGCCGAACCTCAAGAATTACTTTTGGGATTTCTCAACAGTACAATAGATGCCCAAGTGCGAGAAATGGTGGGTTCTCAACTTCCAATTGAAGCTAAAGCGAGCGCATCTTTACCATCTGCGGTACGGCAGTGGTTGCAAGCTTTAACTAATGCATCTCATACAGTTAATGCAGATGCAATTGAAGTGGAACGACTGGAAGCGGCATTAAACGCTTGGACTATGCCGCTACAATACCAATTAACTCTTAAAACTCTATTTCGTACTTGTTTTCAATTGCGTTCTCCAGAGTCTGACGAAACAGATTGGACATTGGCGTATTATTTGCAAGCGGCTGATGATCCTGAGTTTTTGGTGGATGCGGCAACTATTTGGAACAATCCAGTTGAACGATTAGTTTATGAAAATCGGACAATTGAGCAACCACAGGAAACATTTTTGCGAGGATTGGGGGTAGCTTCCAGATTATATCCAACAATAGTAGCCAGTTTTGAAACCGAATATCCTCAATCTTCTCGGATCACCCCCATGCAAGCTTATGAGTTTATCAAAGCTGTAGCTTGGAGGTTGGAAGACAGTGGTTTAGGAGTAATTTTGCCTCCCAGTTTAGCGAACCGCGAAGGATGGGCGAACCGTTTGGGTTTGAAAATTACTGCCGAAACCCCAAAGAAAAAGCAGGGACGTTTAGGATTGCAAAGTCTACTAAATTTCCAATGGCAATTGGCAATTGGAGGACAAACTATTTCCAAAGCTGAGTTTGATAAACTTGTGGCTTTAAATAGTCCACTAGTAGAAATTAACGGCGAGTGGGTTGAATTGCGGCCTCAAGACATTAAGACAGCCCAAACATTTTTTACCACTCGCAAAGACCAAATGGCGCTTTCCTTGGAAGATGCCTTGCGTTTCAGTACAGGGGATACCCAGGTAATTGAAAAATTACCAGTGGTTAGCTTTGAGGCATCTGGGGCGTTGCAAGAGTTAATTGGGGCGCTAAACAATAATCAAGCGATCGCACCTTTAGCTACTCCAACGGGCTTTAAAGGGCAGTTGCGGCCTTATCAAGAACGTGGTGCTGCTTGGCTGTCATTCTTAGAACGTTGGGGCTTAGGCGCGTGTCTCGCCGACGATATGGGACTCGGTAAATGCGTAGCGAATGATACTTTAGTCAATGTAAATGGACTGTTACGCACAGCCGAGACAATCTGGACAACTCACGCTGGAGAAACAGAGTTTGACGGTGAAGGATTTTGGGCTAACCCCACAGAGCAATTACTAGTTAATTCCATAAATGAAAAAACTGGCAAAATCGTCCAAGCTAATGTTAAACGGTTGTATCGGCAGCAAGTCAGCGAAAAATTACGAAAAGTCACGCTAGAAGACGGTAGCAATATCACAATCACTCATCGTCATAAGTTGCTCACAAGTAAAGGTTGGACAAATAACTTACAGGTGGGTGATTACGTTTGTGTCCCAGGTAAAACGCTCTGGAATGGAAAATCACAAGACCCTGATTTAGTCAAGTTTCTTGCTTGCCAGATTGCTGAAGGGCATGAACTACCCAATATTGGAAGAGTGACAATATCCCAAAAAGATCCCAGAGTATTAAAAGATTTACTCCAGATTTGCCAACGTATTAAAGAGCGCTATAACCTCAAAATTAACAGCCCTAATATCTCTACCTTCCCTAACAGAGTTTCTGCTCTTCGAGTTAACAGCCAACCCTATCGGGAATTCTTAGAAGCTAAAGGTTATGTTTGGGGTAAACTATCGGCAGAAAAATCTATTCCGCCCTTCATTATGCAGGCAGACTTGGATAGTGTGCGGATATTTTTACAAAACTATTTTGATGCTGAATCTGCTGTTGTTTTGAGTATGGGGAGTATTGAAATTGCTACAGCCTCAGCTTTACTGATTCAGCAACTTTCTGAACTGTTGCGGCGCTTCGGTATTTGGTTGCGAATATCGCCCAAACTGAAGTGTGCCACTAATGGAACTCGTACTTTACGCACTTACTATATTGGTATAATTGGAGGGAATTCTGCCCGCAGATTTATCCAAGAAATTGGTTTTAATAACTCAGAAAAACAGAGCAAATTAGAACAAATTTGTCAACTAGTCAGCAACACAAATATTGAAGGAATTCCTGCTTCTGATATGGTTGCCCAAACAGTCAGGGGCACAGGGCTACCATTGCGGCATTTTGGGATTCACAACACTGTTTACATTAATGGTTCACAGCAATTTTCTAGAGATAGTTTACAACGAGTAATAGCTGGGATGAACCGCATTATCAGTGGAGAAGCCCAAGAACAGTATCAGTTACTAAAACCTTCTAAGTGGACAACTCAAACCCTGACAGCATATAGCAACTTAGATGTAGAACAGTTGAGCTTAACAAGACAGTCTTTGCAATGTCTTCTCGACCAAGAGGTATTTTATTGCCGGATAGAATCAATAGAAGAGATAGATTATGATGGATGGGTTTATGACTTTGAAGTTAGCGAACATCATAATTTTGTCGCTAACAATATTATTTGTCATAACACTGTCCAATTCATCGCTTTTCTACTACATCTCAAAGAACAGGATGCGCTAGAAAATCCAACACTGCTAGTTTGTCCAACTTCTGTTTTAGGCAACTGGGAAAGGGAAGTAAATAAATTTGCACCAAGTCTGAAAATTTTGCAATATCACGGTGACAAACGTCCAAAAGGAAAAGCATTTTTAGAAGCAGTGAAAAAGCACGATTTAATCGTTACCAGCTACTCACTACTTCATCGAGATATCAAGTCATTGCAAAGTGTCTCTTGGCAGATAATTGTTTTAGATGAAGCCCAGAATGTGAAAAACCCAGATGCGAAGCAGTCAAAAGCAGTGCGGGAATTAGAAGCGACATTTCGCATTGCATTAACGGGGACACCAGTAGAAAATAGACTGCAAGAACTATGGTCTATTTTAGATTTTCTCAATCCTGGGTATTTAGGCAATAAACAATTTTTCCAGCGTCGGTTTGCCATGCCAATTGAAAAGTATGGTGATACCGCTTCTTTGACTCAATTACGTTCATTAGTACAACCATTTATACTGCGGCGATTGAAAAGCGATCGCGACATTATTCAAGACTTACCAGATAAGCAAGAAATGACCGTATTTTGCGGTCTGACTGGTGAACAAGCCGCACTTTATCAACAAGTTGTAGAACAATCTTTAGTAGAAATAGAATCTGCTGAAGGATTGCAACGTCGAGGGATGATTTTGGCATTACTAATCAAACTCAAGCAAATCTGCAATCACCCTGCCCAATACTTGAAGCAGGCGACATTAGAGCAACATAATTCAGCCAAACTTCTGCGGCTAGAAGAAATGTTAGAAGAAGTTTTAGCAGAAGGGGATAGAGCTTTAATTTTCACACAATTTGCTGAGTGGGGTAAGTTACTTAAACCCTATTTAGAAAAACAGCTTGGGCGAGAAATATTCTTTTTATATGGTAGCACCAGCAAAAAACAACGTGAGGAAATGATCGACCGTTTTCAACATGATCCTCAAGGGCCACCGATTATGATTCTTTCTCTGAAAGCGGGTGGAGTAGGACTCAATTTAACACGAGCAAATCATGTATTCCATTTTGATCGATGGTGGAATCCAGCCGTGGAAAATCAAGCCACAGATAGAGTATTTCGGATTGGACAAACCCGGAATGTGCAAGTGCATAAATTTGTTTGCACTGGCACTTTAGAAGAAAAAATTCATGACATGATCGAAAGTAAGAAACAACTAGCTGAACAAGTTGTGGGCGCTGGTGAAGAGTGGTTGACAGAACTGGATACAGACCAACTTCGTAACTTACTAATACTTGATCGGAGTGCAGTAATTGACGATGATGCAGAATAATTTCGTAGTAAGGACTTTAGTCCTTGATTTGAGCGCTAAAGCGCTCACTACGAACCCACCAAAATTAGCACAGCACATTACTAAGCTTTTGAATTAATCATGACTAGTTACACATTACAAGCAAGTCGAGAATGGTGGTCACAACAATGGCTAGATTTACTAGATTCCTATCGCTTTAAAAAGCGTTTAGAACGCGCAAGAAATTATGCTCGTCAAGGAAATGTTCTCAGCATTGAATTTAAAGGTGCAAAAGTATTGGCTAGGGTGCAAGGTAGTGAAGTAGAACCCTATAAAGTTTCCCTTTCCCTTGAACCTTTTAGCGATGAACAATGGGGTTATGTAATTGAAACCATGTCCCAAAGAGCAATTTTTGCTGCAAAATTACTAGCAGGTGAAATGCCACAAAATATAGAAGAAGTGTTTACGGCTAATGGTCTTTCGATATTTCCTTTTACCCTTGGTGATGTTCAGAGTAAATGTTCTTGTCCTGATAAAGCAAATCCCTGTAAACACATTGGTGCCTTGTACTATCAGTTAGGTGATCGCTTCAGTGAAGACCCCTTTGTACTATTTCAATTGCGCGGACGCACCAAAGAGCAAATTATCAGCGATTTACGTCAATTACGTAGTGCTAAAATTCAACCCTATACCATAGAAACGCCCAATATTCAAGAGTCAATTCCTAATAACAAATACTCAGTAAAAATTGATTCTTTTTGGCAATACAATGAGCCACTGGAGTCATCATTAGTAGTTATTGCGCCGTCTACTAATGAGATGGTATTAGATGTATTAGGAGCAATCCCCCTAGCGAAGGAAGAGGAAAATGCAGTAAATTCAACTTCCAGTGATGTGGTAATGAAGTATTTGAATACAGTTTACAGAGATGTGAGCCAGAAGGCATTTTTAACAGCAATGAATGTGGGAGCAAGTTGATACTAATTCGTAATTCGTAATTCGTAATTCGTAATTCGTAATTCGTAATTATGAATTATATTGACTAGATAGTTCACCTTTTCCGCCTTTTCTCACCCATTCGCGCACTGCCTGACGAATTGCCCGTCTGCCATTTGCCCGATTTTGCTCAATGAGTTTTGGCAGATATCGAATTGCTAAAGTAGGAAACACTAAACTGTTCTCTGACTCGACATATTCCCCATTTTGCAGGAGATAAATCTTGAGTTCACCGGAGTCATAACACCAGAGTTCTGGTACTCCCAGGCGGGCATAAATGGGAAAACGATTTAAAGATTTATTGGTAATATCAATTTCCAGTGCCAAATCAGGCGGTGGGTCTTGTTTCAAATCCAGATCCAATCTACCCCGAATCGCAGCTTCATTCTGGAAATAAAAGCAGTTATCTGACTCTACCCCTGCCATTCGGCTTTCTCGCTTCCAAGTAGTCGAACCATAACTTTCATAGTCTAAATCCAGCACATCAGCAATTTCTTTGACTAAATCGCTAATTACCTCTTTGTAATGTTCGTGTTCTGGTAAAGGTGTCATAATTTCCAAAGTGGTGCGATCGTAAGCTAGTCTTGCTGCCCGATGCTCTCCCAAGTCTTTTAGAAGATTTTCAAACTGTTGCCAGCTAATGTCATAAAGCATTACTCGGTCTGCTCGATTCTTGGCGACTGTCATTGTTACCACCTCCAGAATGTTTTATTGTCCAAACTCAAGCCTAGCCTGTTCTACCAAATCTGCTGTCACAATCTCTTGTCCTGCTTCACGAGCCAGTTGTTCAATTCTGGCTTTAGCTTGAGAGCGGACAAAAAAGGGAATATTTTGTAACTTTTCTTTAGCTTCAGATGTCCATCGCAAAGCATCAATAAAATTGGAATCGCTCATAGTATTAATTACCTTGGTAAGTCACTCACTTTAATCAAGAGATGACTAATTTTCCTATAAAAAAAGCCCTTGCTTTTATGCAAGAGCCTCTAAATTATTTAATTGTCAGTGATGAAATAAACTTTACAACCTAATCTAGGTCGTCCATGAACATCACTGGCTCAGTATCACGGTTAATTCCTTTCTCAAAACCACCAGCCGCAGCCCGTGCGCGACCAGCGTGCCACAAGTGACCAACTAAGAAGAAGAATCCTAGTACGAAGTGAGAAGTCGCCAACCAAGCGCGAGGAGATACGTAGTTGAAGGAGTTAATTTCAGTAGCCACACCACCCACGGAGTTCAAAGAACCCAGAGGAGCGTGGGTCATGTATTCAGCAGCGCGACGAGCTTGCCAAGGCTGAATATCGTTCTTGATTTTTTCCAAATCAAGACCATTGGGACCACGTAGAGGCTCCAACCAAGGGCCACGGAAATCCCAGAAGCGCATGGTTTCACCACCGAAGATGATTTCACCAGTTGGAGAGCGCATCAGGTATTTACCTAGACCTGTGGGACCTTGGGCAGAACCGACGTTAGCACCCAAGCGTTGGTCACGAATCAAGAAGGTCAAAGCTTGAGCTTGAGAAGCTTCTGGGCCGGTAGGGCCGTAGAATTCGCTGGGGTAAACAGTGTTGTTAAACCAAACAAAGATTGAGGCAATGAAGCCCATCAACGACAGAGCGCCCAAGCTGTAGGAGAGGTAAGCCTCACCAGACCAAATGGATGCACGACGTGACCAAGCAAAAGGCTTGGTAAGAATGTGGAAAATACCGCCAGCAATACAGATAAAGGCAACCCAGATGTGACCACCGACCACATCTTCCAAGTTATCGACGCTGACAATCCAGCCTTCGCCACCGAAGGGAGACTTGAGTACATAGCCGAAGATAACTGCTGGGTTCAATGTCGGATTGGTAATAATCCGAACGTCACCACCGCCTGGCGCCCAGGTGTCATACAAACCACCAAAGAACATTGCCTTTAGTACCAACAGCAGCGCACCGCATCCCAAAATAATCAGGTGGAATCCGATGATGTTAGTCATCTTGTTCTTGTCTTTCCAGTCGTAACCAAAGAAAGAAGAGTATTCTTCTAAGGTTTCTGGGCCACGAACGGCATGATAGATACCGCCAAAGCCAAGGACAGCTGAGGAAATTAAGTGGAGTACACCGACAACAAAGTAGGGGAAGGTGTCGATAACTTCACCGCCAGCACCAACACCCCAGCCCTGACTGGCGAGGTGAGGTAACAGGATCAAGCCCTGCTCGTACATGGGCTTTTCAGGAATGAAGTGAGCGACTTCAAACAAGGTCATCGCTCCAGCCCAGAATACAATCAAACCAGAGTGGGCAACGTGAGCACCCAGTAGTTTGCCAGATAGATTGATTAAACGCGCGTTACCAGACCACCAGGCAAAGCCAGTAGATTCTTGGTCGCGTCCAGTGCCGCCTAATATATTTGGTCTATTAGAGAGCGTTACCACGTGGTAATACCTCCTCAGGGAATACAAATTGTTCGTGGGGTTGATCTTGAGGAGCCATCCAAGCGCGGATACCCTCGTTCAGCAAAATGTTTTTGGTATAGAAGGTTTCAAACTCAGGGTCTTCTGCCGCCCGCAATTCTTGGGAGACGAAATCATAAGCCCGCAGGTTGAGTGCCAAACCGACGATGCCGACGGCGCTCATCCACAAGCCAGTGACTGGCACGAACAACATGAAGAAGTGCAACCAGCGTTTGTTAGAGAAAGCAATACCGAAAATCTGTGACCAGAAACGGTTTGCCGTCACCATTGAGTAGGTTTCTTCAGACTGGGTTGGATTGAAGGCGCGGAAGGTATTAGCACCATCTCCGTCTTCAAACAAGGTATTTTCTACTGTAGCTCCGTGAATGGCGCACAGTAGCGCACCACCCAATACACCCGCAACACCCATCATGTGGAAGGGGTTGAGTGTCCAGTTATGGAACCCTTGCA
>NZ_DASQZC010000151.1:0-9092 GCF_035638895.1 Nostoc sp.
TCGGGGATCTGAGCCTCTCGATTTTATATATAGTTACAGAAAATGTAGTAAGCGGTTCTCGAATGGAAGCAATACACAATAGGGCACAGCATTGCTGTGCCCCTACAAATGGTCTGTATTCTATGCAATTGAGAACCGCTATATACAACTTAAATGCTCATTAGCTTATCAGTGAACAGTAAACAGTTTTTCAGTGGGGAATCAGAGTCTCCAACAATTTTTGAATTTTGAATTGTTTAATTGTTGGAAATCCTCTAGCAAACTAAGTAATAATATTTACCCTTCCTGTATCCAAATCGTAACGACCTCCGACAATTTTTAATTTGCCCGATCGCACTTGCTCAGTTAAAAGCTGCGATCGCTTCAACCGTTCAATTTGATATTGCACATTTGCCACCACAGCATTTTCAACCGCGTCACCCGACTGACTCTTAACCTTTTCTACTGCTGGCTTAATTGCCTTCACAAAAGTACCAATATCACCGAGTAACGATTGGTTTTGGACGGCGGCGGTTACAGCGCCGCAACGTTCATGCCCCATCACCATCAATAGTGGAGAGGCTAATAAGACAACCGCATATTCAATACTACCGATCGCTTCAGGCGTAGCGATATTTCCGGCAATCCGAATATCAAAGATGTCTCCAATGCCCTGATCAAAAACAATTTCTGCGGGTACTCGTGAATCCGCACAACTAAGAATAGTTGCAAATGGATGTTGAACTTGAGCAACTTCTTGCAACCGCAGTGCAGATTGATCGGGGTATTGGGGTTGATGCTGAACAAATCGCTGATTCCCCTCCATCAGCTTTTGCAATGCGGCATCAGGACTAAGGGATTCAGGGGAAGTTGAGGGTATTTCGGCAGCTTTAGCCTGTTCCACCCGCCAAAGCAAATCGCTGGCGGATAGCATCATTCCAAAGGCCCCGGTCATTCCTAACTTCAAAAAGTCACGACGTTCCATGAAATGTTTCATTGAATTTATAATCTTACATCGACGCTACACATCTGACAGAGCGAATTTCCATCACATCGGAAACGTAGCAAGTACCTCCGAACTTATTAAGGAGTGGTTTGATATTTTCTACAACTGGCTTGAGTTGTTCGGGCATACAAAACGCGAGGATGTAAACATTATCAAGCATGGTCATGTCTAAATCTTCTGTCGTTCCTAGTAATCCTTTACCAGCAACATTTCGGATTACGGCATGGTTATGTACACCCGACTTGTCTAAATTATCTAAAATTTTGGCAAGTTCAAAAGAATTGGCGATAATTTCTATCTTTTTAACTAGGTGCATATTATTACCTCCAGAATAGGTTAATTCCGTAGAGATATAACGGAATTCCCACAATAATATTGAACGGGAATGTTACTGCTAGAGCGGTTGAAACATACAGGCTGGGATTTGCTTCGGGAACAGTCATCCGCATAGCCGCAGGGACAGCGATGTAAGAAGCACTGGCACACAATACAGCGAACAACAGGGAATCTCCGCGAGGCATACCGATCAATTTGGCAATTACCAACCCAATGCCTGCATTGAGTATAGGAATTAGTATGGCAAATAAAATTAGAAAAACTCCGGTTTTTTGCAAGTCTTTAATTCTTCTAGCAGCGACTAATCCCATGTCCAGTAAAAAGAAGGTAAGAACGCCATAAAACAACCCTTGAGTAAAAGGTTCTAAGACATGCCAACCGCGTTCACCTGTCAAGACACCTATAAATAGACTACCTATTAAGAGAAAAACTGAACTATTAAGAAATGCTTCTTGCAAAACTTCCGGCCACGATAAGTCCCGCTTTCCATCGACGGTGAATATATTCACCAAAATTAGACCAACTATAATCGCTGGGGATTCCATCAGGGCAAGGGCTGCCACCATGTAACCATCAAAAGGAATGCCAAGCTCAGTCAAAAAAGCGCTAGCTGTGATGAAGGTGACGGCACTGATAGAACCGTAAGTTGCTGCGATCGCAGCCGCATCGTAAGTATCCAATTTCCACTTCAAGATAAAAAAGGTGTAAATTGGAACAACACAAGCCATCATCATTGCTGCTGCGAGTGTTAGAACGACTTCCTGAGTTACACCGCTTTTGATTAGTTCTACACCTCCCTTAAAACCAATGGCAAACAGCAGATACAACGAAAAGAGTTTGGGCATTGGTGCGGGAATTTCTAAATCAGACTTGACAAAAACAGCAATCATGCCTAAAAAGAAAAACAGGATTGGCGGATTCAAAATATTGGATACAATTAAGCTGATATCCATATCCACCCCTTTTTGTATTGGTTTAACCTGAAATTAAATAAATTTTTCATCCTTAAAAATTTAACGGTTGAATCATGATGTATCGTGTGTTGCTCCCCAATGTCAATTGGGTACTCAAGGAGTGAATAGTCTTATTGGTGACCATACTCTTAGTACAGCATTGCCAATGCGTCCCCTTGCATTAAAAACGCTACGATTTTACGCAAAGCTGGACTTAGTTAGGTATTACAGCATTTTTTAAGTAAATAAACCACAGGCTAGGGAACATTGCGGTGTTCCTACGAAAATCTGTACGGTCAATTCATGAATTGCCCCTACTGTTGACAACAGAACGAGTGAGAGATTGCCCCTCATGCCCTTCAATTAGTTCATTAGGATGAACCACACCATTTTGGAATGTGCCTTTGACTGACAGCATAGCTTTTTCTTGGTTCTACATAAATCATGATAGAGTACCATTCTGGTTAAGAATATTCCCACACAATCTTTATTGACCAAGTTTCGTTAAGATGTTGTAACCTGGGCAATAGCAACTCTCTATTGATGTGACGCCAGGCAATCGCTTTTTCACATCCATGACAACAACCATCGACTTTCTCAGTCACCTTAACCCTAGCCAACGTCAAGCTGTCGAACATTACTGCGGCCCGTTGCTAGTTGTTGCTGGCGCAGGTTCCGGTAAAACACGAGCGCTGACTTATCGCATTGCGAATCTAATTCTGAAACACCGCGTTGATCCAGAAAATATCCTGGCGGTTACTTTTACCAACAAAGCCGCACGGGAAATGAAAGACCGGATTCAACGGCTGTTTGCGGAACAACTGGCTATGAAACAATACAGTCAGAAGTTGGATTTGTTGACAGAATATCAACAAACGCAATTGCGATCGCAAGTTTACAAAAACACGATCAAAGATTTATGGTGTGGCACTTTCCACAGTCTATTTTCTCGGATTCTTCGCTTTGATATTGAAAAATATGTAGACGAAAAAGGGCGCAAGTGGAATCGTAATTTCTCTATTTTTGATGAATCAGATGTGATGACTCTGATTAAAGAAATTGTCAATAAACAGTTAAATTTAGACGATAAAAAATTTGACGCTCGCTCTGTCCGCTACGCTATTAGTAACGCTAAAAACCAAGGTTTATCGCCCCAAGAATTTGAGCAAGATCAACCCAATTATCGCGGACGGGTGATTGCCCAAGTCTATAGTTTATATCAAGATAAGTTAGCAGAAAATAACGCTCTCGATTTTGATGATCTAATTCTCGTACCAACTAGATTATTTCAGCAAAACGAGCAAGTATTGGGTTATTGGCATCGCAAATTTTGCCATATCCTTGTAGATGAATATCAAGATACTAATCGGACTCAGTATCAACTTATTCATTTATTGGTGACTAATGGCGAAACCAGAAAGAGCGAATGGGAATGGCAAAATCGCTCAGTTTTCGTTGTCGGCGATGCAGATCAATCAATTTACAGCTTTCGGATGGCAGATTTCACCATCTTGCTGGGATTTCAGGAAGACTTTGGTGATGGTTTAGTAGATGATGACACCCGAACGATGGTTAAGCTGGAGGAAAACTATCGTTCTTGTGAAAACATTCTGCAAGCGGCTAATGAACTGATTGAAAATAATACCCAACGGATTGATAAAGTCCTTAAACCGACGCGGGGGCCGGGTGAGCAGATTACTTGTCACAAAGCCGATGAAGAACTCGCAGAAGCGGCATTTGTGATTAATCAAATTAGCACTTTAGAAAACCAAAATCCAGAGTTAAGCTGGGGTAGTTTTGCCATACTTTATCGGACAAACGCCCAATCTCGACCCTTTGAAGAATTGTTGGTGAAATATCAAATTCCTTACACAGTTGTGGGAGGAATGAGATTTTACGATCGCAAAGAAATTAAAGATGTCATTGCGTATTTAAGAGCGATCGCTAACCCATCTGATACAGTCAGTTTATTACGAGTTATTAATACTCCCCGGCGGGGAATTGGCAAAACGACTATTGATGCTTTGGTGAACGCCTCCCAACAATTAGGGACAACCTTATGGGAAATACTCAGCGATGAAACATCAGTTAATACATTAGCTGGACGCGCTACAAAAGCTGTAAATAGCTTTGCCGAGATGATTAGCCGTTGGCAAGGACAAATCGGTACGCTTCCCGTGACTGAGGTTTTGCAAGGAATACTAGAAGATTCTGGTTACGTTCAAGACTTGATGAGTCAAGGCACAGACGAAGCCACAGATCGGGTACAAAACGTTCAAGAACTTTACAACGCTGCACTACAATTTCAAGAAGAAAACGAAGAGGTTTCCCTGCGAGACTTTTTGAGTAGCGCCGCCCTTAGTTCCGATTTGGATAATTTAAAAGAAGGACAGACAGCCGTTTCTCTGATGACTTTGCACGCTTCCAAAGGTTTGGAATTTCCCGTAGTATTTTTGGTGGGATTAGAACAAGGGCTATTTCCTGGCTACCGATCGCTTGGTGATCCTGCATCTTTGGAAGAAGAACGCCGCTTGTGTTATGTAGGCATTACTCGCGCCCAAGAAAGGTTATATATATCACACGCGCGGGAACGTCGTTTGTATGGTTCTCGTGAACCTGCGATGCGATCGCAATTTCTCGACGAATTACCAGAAGAATTATTAACTACTCCACGCCTGAGTCGTCAAACTTATACTAAAAGTGCCTCTACTTCTAATGGAAAGCAAGACACGAAGCAGAATTGGCAAGTAGGCGATAAAGTATTACATAAAACTTTTGGAATTGGTGAAATTACGCATGTTTTCGGAACGGGTACTAAGATGTCTGTAGCAATTAAATTTGATAGCTTGGGACAGAAAATTGTTGACCCAAGAGTAGCGCAGTTGCAACGAGTAGAGTGATACAATCGCACATCCCCGACTTTTCAAAAAAGTCGGGGATTTTGTTTTTCAGATTTTAATTTCTTCAAAGTGTTCAACCGTGGGAAATGGCTCATAAAAATGATGCAGAAGTTTTTTCCACTCTTGATACTCAGCAGAACTTCTAAATCCTACAGTATGAGATTCTAAAGTTTCCCATTTGACAAGTAATAAGTATTTACCTTGGACTTCTATACATTTATGCAATTCATGGGATAAATATCCGTCCATTGAGGAAATAAATTTAGAAGCTTTTTTGAAAGCAGTTTCAAAATCTGATTCTAGACCAGGTTTAACAGAAAGCATAACTGCCTCAAGAATCATAAAGTTTTGCGGTGATAATTAAGCTAATGTTAACGCCATGTACAACTTCTTCTTTTAAGCTATCTATTACCCGTAGTTAGTTGTTTTCTTGCCAAACCGCCAAGTCATGACTATTGCAGCGATCGCTAAACCAATAGCTAGTCCCCACCAAAGACCAATCGCTCCATACCCCGACGAGATTCCGAAAGTATAACCAGTCAATAAACCAATACACCAATAAGCAAAAATACCAATCAACATAGGAATTCGAGTGTCTTTTAGTCCGCGTAATGCTCCCCCCGCAGTAACTTGCACACCGTCAACTATTTGAAAAATCGCTGCCACTCCCAGCAATTTCACTGCGAGGGCAACCACATCTGCATTGTTTGGATCATTAATGTCAATATAAAGAGAAATAATCGACTTTGGCACTAACCAAAATGTAATACCTACCACACCCATAGTTAGAGCTGCAATGGCAATGCCTACATATCCAGCTAGACGAGTAGCAAGCAGGTCATTCTGTCCAACTAACTGCCCAACACGTACTGTTGTCGCTAGAGAAATGCCTAGTGCAAGCTGAAATGACATCGCAATTGTTTGTAAAGCAATTTGATGGGCAGCAAGAGCGTTTGTTCCTAAGTTTCCTATTATGAAAGTAACAACAGTGAACAGTCCCGCTTCGACTGCAATCAACCCCCCAATGGGCAATCCAACGTGAAAAATCTCGCCAATAATCCGGCGATACTTTAGGGAAAAAGCTTTTCTAGATAAAGGTCGAAAAATACCGTAAACTGCAAAGCGAGGCTGATTACATATATAAACTGTCAAAGTAACAAACGTACTCCAAAGTGAGAGTGTGCTTGCCCAAGCGATACCAGCTAAACCCAGCGCCGGAAATCCCAGTTTGCCGAACATCAGCACATAGTTAGCTGTAATGTCGAGCAGAGTACCCAAAACCACAGTCACGATTATTAATTGTGGTTCCAATAGAGCAGAAAGAAAGCTTTTAAGTACTCCAAAGCCTAAAGCAGGAATAAAACCTAGTGCGATCGCCTTTAAATAAATCTCTGCTAGTGCTACTGTGCTAGCATCCTGCCCTAGCAGAAGTAGTAAAGCACCTCCATTGTAAAGCAGCAATGTAATTGGTATTCCTAGTAGCAAAGATATCCCTAGTCCCAGGCGTACAATTGTGCCAACTTTTTCTCTATTTCCGGCTCCGTATGCTTGGGCAGCTAACGGACTGACAGCAGAAACAATACCAGTAGCTATCAACAGACAAAAACTAAAGATAATAGATCCCAAACCTCCAGATGCAATAGTCTGGCTTCCTAACCAGCCCATCATTACCGTATCCACAAAACCAGTTGCAGATTGAGCCAGTTGTGCTGCTGCTAAAGGTACGGCTAACACAAGACATTTTTTAACTTCAGAAAACATACGCTTATAACCCGATGTGAAGAACAAAGGGTTTTTCCAAAATCTAAACCCATGTTCAGAAGATGCTGCTCCTGTGAACTTCAATCTATCTTAATGGAGTAAGGGGATTCTCGTTACAGTCTTACGGAGGAAAGATTAACGGGAGATGAATTGCGACCAGGTAAAACTAACGGGACAGTGTTTTATTCTTTGGTTGATTTTGGTTCTCTACTCAATATTTTAGTTGCTCAATTTTAATCATATAACTAAGCCGATTTTAATTGAATAATACCTTTATCAAAAACGCGATTATTAGTAGCGATCGCACTTACTTCTATTCTATCTTTATACACCTCATAAGAGGCAAAACTCAGCTTTTCGGCAGAATGCTCTGTCCATTCCGAGCGCCTTACAGGACGAATACCTGCACCAGCACCAGTAACTAGATAAGTCGTTCCATTAATAGCACGAGTACGTTCATAACTATGGTCGTGGCCATTGATGTAGAGTTGAACCCCATGTTTTTGAAACAGAGGAGTGAAGATTTTAATAAAACTTTGATTGACTCCGTAGTGACCGGATGAATAAATTGGATGATGTCCAAATACAACTTTCCAAGGAGCTTTACTAAGACTTAATTCTTTTTCTAACCAAGGTAGCTGGTTTTTCCAATCAGCGTTACTGTTAGTATCTAAAGCAAAAAATTGCACAGAACCACGGCTAAATGTATAGTAGCGTCTTCCCTTCATATTAAAACCAGCATACTTGACTTGTGGATCACCATTTTCAGTACGAATATCGTGATTACCTAAACAAGCCTGAAATTTCACACCTTGCTTGAGCAAAGCTTGATAAGGACGCTCAAAAACTGCACCAATTTTCTCAATTTCGCC
Source organism: Nostoc sp. (assembly GCF_035638895.1). Lineage (GTDB taxonomy): Bacteria > Cyanobacteriota > Cyanobacteriia > Cyanobacteriales > Nostocaceae > Nostoc. The sequence goes on from NZ_DASQZC010000151.1 coordinate 7,808, forward strand.
GTTGTTGTAAATGTTGTCTCCAGCTAAAACGACTAAATCATAAGGATTTTGTTTGTGATATGTGTTCATCGCTCCAGCCACAGCATACTGTCCTTTAGCGCCAGTCCCTGTATCAGCCACAGACACAAAACGTAATAACAAGTCTTTTTTGGCTGGATTGGCTGCTATAGCTGTTGTTAAATCGGTAATATCAGCAGTTTGATGATTTTGACGAAACGTCCAGCCGAAAAATCCTGCACCAATGGCGCTGAAGCTACTTAAAAATAAAAATTGACGGCGTTTGAGGTTCATAACTCACCAAATTTAATAAATAGTCAGTTTAGCTGAAGCAATGTGCAATTGAAGTGATACATTAAGGCAAAAGAAGGCAGCACCAGTAATAATGTACGTTGTTTGTCTTTGATTCGCTGCTTTTGGTGAAAGTTCCATGTCACAAGACAATCAGTCAAAACCGACGGATAAGCAAGTAACTCAACCTCCCCAAAAACCTTACCAGAGAGTTCAGCCATTTTGGAAGGCTAAAATTATCCAACTTCTCCAAGGGACGATTGGGGTTTTAGAAGTAACGGTGGAGAAACTGGAGACAGTACCCCCACCTGGTACTGAGGAAAAACCTGGCTTTTTCCAGCAGTTTCAGTTGTGGTGGGGTGGATTGCTAAGGACAATCCGCTTGTTTTTACCATCAAATTTGTCAACAAAGTTATCAGATACCGCTTTGACGGGGATTGTTACTGGAATTGCTGTAATTATTGTTTGGACAACTGCGAGTGTCTTTACTGGTAAACCTACTGAAATCGCAACAGTTCCACCCGTTGAAGAAGTTCCTGCACCAACACCGACACCAACGATAACTACTCCACCTGAGTCAGTTACACCAGAACTAGAGCCGCCACAGCCACCAGAGGAAATTACGCCGCCAGAAGTACAAACTCCGCCACCACCAACGCCGGAAGCGAAAGCGGAACCGGAACCAATTCCCACGCCAGCGATAGAATTAACACCAGAACAAGCCTTGATTGCGGCTATTGAAAATCAGGTAGCCGAAATTAGCGATCGCATTGCCTCTGGTCTGATAAAGTCAATTCAAGCCAACTTTCGCACCAGCAATCTTACAGTCAAAATTAGTGACGATTGGTACACTCTCAAAGAATCTCAGCAGGACAAACTAGCTGCGGAGATATTACAACGCTCTCAAGAACTGGATTTTACCCATTTAGAAATTATCGACTCCCAAAATAAGTTGATAGCGCGTAACCCAGTTGTTGGTACTGAGATAGTAATTTTT
>NZ_DASQZC010000152.1:0-3570 GCF_035638895.1 Nostoc sp.
TCTACATCTTCGATGGTAAGACTTTGGTTATCAGCTAAAGCTTTCAATCTATGGGTAATATCTTTAAGTTGGGATAAATTAAATGAAAGTCCTAATTCATTAGCTCGGTGATTAACCGCCTGTTTTCCAGCCAATTTATGATTGATTAAAATTGATCGCGTTACACCAAAACTCCGGGGATTAATAGCTTCATAAGTCTTAGAGTTATTAAGCATAGCCTTAGTATGAATGCCAGCTTTATGGCTAAAAGCACTCTCACCAAAAAGACAGTGGTTAAAAGGAATAGAAATTCCAACTTTTCTTGCAACTAATTCATGCAAGTAACCAAGTTGCTCCAAACAATATTTAGATTTAATCTGCTCTGGATTTGTAGCATATAACCTAGCGATAAATCCAGCTAGTGAGGTAATACCATTGCGTTCACCGATACCAAGCACACAAGTGTCAATATGAGTTGCTCCCGCTTCCAGTGCTGTATAACTGTTAGCATTTGCACATTCTGTATCATTATGGCCGTGAAACTCAATATCTAAATTAGTGAACTGGCGCAAAGTTTTCACTAATTCAAATACTTGCATTGGCGTAATAATTCCTACTGTATCGGCAATTCCTATGCGTTTGACAACTCCTAATTTTTCAATCTCGGAATAAATTGTGATTAAATCTTCTATGGAAGTACGTGACGAATCCTCAGCCGAAAACCGTAATTCAATATCGGGAGCTTGCTGATGAATAAAAGTTAAAACTTCAGATGCTAAATCAATAATTTGATTAATATTTTTACCATGACTGAACTGACGCATTAAAGAAGAACTACCAATAGTTAAATTAATCCCGGCTACGCCTGTTGCTAAAGCAACTTTAGCATCTTCTAAGTGACAGCGAATGTGAGTTAATATTTTGGATGGCAAGCCTAACCGAGCCAATCGTTCACAGTCTCGTCTAGACTGAGGTGAAGCAATTGGTGACGTTAACTCTATATATTCCACTCCAAATGCGGCAAGCCCCTCAGCGATTTCGACTTTATCATCTGAAGAAAAATTGGCTTTGACGAATTGTTCGCCTTCACGGAGAGTACTTTCTACAATTGCAAATTCAGATAGCGACATTGACCAATCCTTATGCTAATTCTTATTAAGGATATTTACTTACTGGTTTTTATATTAACAGATTTGTATAATCGAGAAATAATTGCTTTGGCTGATTCTTGGGGACTGGTTATAGTATCAATTATAAGAGAGCGATCGCTCGTATTCATCGCTTCTAAAACCTGTTTAGTAGGAACCGAATCATAGTTCTGACTCTCTTCAACAAATATTTTTAGTTTTTCCCGCAATTCTACACCTGTAACAACTTGTTTTTTTACAAGTTCTAAGATTTCTTGCTCTTCTTTAGGAGTAAAATAATCAGAAGCCTTTGGTACGCCCAAACTAGCAAAGTTTGTCAGTGCTTCTGGGACAATTTGCCTATGATCATCTAACTCTTGGCTAGTAATCCAATCAAAAGAGTCATGACGTTTCAAAAGTCTTTCTAAATCCATCAATGGTTAGGTTTTTAAATTTTTATCTTGCTTTTTGCCGCAAATAACTGCCCAGCCCATTTTTATAATATTCGTCAAGCAGAGATACCACTGCTAAGTAAATTAGAATTATTTCAAAATTATTAAGATTTTTTAAAGAAAGCTAGTTTTAAGATCAAAATTTGCTAGCTTACTAAAGTATAAATAGTTCAACTTAGCGAATAAAAAACATGGAAATTAGCGCTCGTAATTCTCTTAAGGGTACTGTCAAAAAAGTTGTACATGGTTCAGTTAATACTGAGATAACTTTAGAACTAGCGCCAGGAGTAGAGCTAGTGTCAATCATCACAAAATCATCAGCAGAAAAGCTATCGCTTGCAGAAGGTAAGCAGGCTTATGCTGTAATTAAAGCATCAGATGTGATAGTTGCTGTTGATTAAAAAATAGAGTTGGCTTCCTTTGTAAGCCGCTCTATTTTTCATATCAAATTGCATTTATTTATATAATTTAGTGACTAGAATAGTGCAATAGCGTAGTCAAGCGTAATTACAGCAATCATATTAGATTTTTAATTATTAAAAATCATAGATACCCGGCTTATTTAAGAAATCGGGCATTTTATTTTTTAGCAATAATTAAGTAAGGCTATGCATAAATGTTAATTAATGTAAGTATTAATAATATGAACATAAATCGCTCGAACACTTTCTAAATCTAGTATAAAGTCTATGTTATCAATATTAAGAATAAAAGAAGGAAAATCTTGTTTTAAACTGATATGAGTTCCTGTTACTATTCCCATTAATATAAGTTTACTTAAGATTGTTTCATCCTGACTTTTACAGACAATTACGATTCCTCGCTCTCCTGTTCTCAATAATTCTAATGAACAGCCAATAACACTAAAGCGGGTAAACATTTTAATTATAATTAGGAATTGTCAAAGGAAGAAGGAAGTATATTTTCATCCTTCATCCTTCGTATTTTATTTGGTTGCTAAAGGCAGCAACCAAAGTCTAGTTTAGACTAGATATGCTTCTTGATGTGTCTTAATTGTGCAATTAGAACGAGGATAAGTTACACAAAGTAGAGCGTATCCTTTAGAAACCTGATCGTCATCTAAAAAGTTTTGATCATCTTGATTAACTTCACCTTCGACAACTTTACCAACACAGCTAGAGCAGGAACCTGCATGACAAGAAAAGGGCAACTCAATCCCATTTTCTTCTGCTGCTTCTAAGATGGTGGTTTCTTCGTCAACTTCAATTGTGGTGTCGAGGTCTTCTTTTTTGTTGATTAATCTAACTTGGTAGGAAGCCATTTTCAGATTCTCCTCAAACGTTATACAGCTGGTCTAATTTCCGAATTTTTTGAGCAACCTATCCTACTTTTTGCTTCCTTTCTTCTTACAGAGATGCTAAGTTTAGTCGGCTTCTCTACAGGAGTAAGGGATGCAAGGCGAACTAGAAGCTACCTCAAGGGCACTGAAACTCTGCGGAATGCGTCTATGGGAAGCCTTTACAATTGACTTAGTGCTAACGGAATGATGTTAGCTGCAAGGTACACCAGTAGGCGTACCGTCGTCTGTTTTGAAGGACTTTCCACAACCGCATGTATCAGTTGCATTGGGGTTGATGAATTTAAAACCGCTTTCCATCACTCCTTCAACGAAGTCAACAATAACTCCGTCTAATAAGGGCGCACTTTTGGCATCAACGTAAACCAGTACTTTACCTTGCTGACTTACCAAATCATCTGGTTGGGGCTTGCTGGTGATATCGATCGCATATTCATAGCCACTGCAACCACCATCTTTTACCGAGATGCGGACACCTTTAGTTGCGCCTTCAGCATCGGGTGCGGAACCTTTGAGGAATGCCCGTAGATGAAATTCTGCTTTTTCTGATAAAATAACGGCCATTAAGTCTCCTGATTTGTAGCGATTAGTTGTTCTGATTTCAGGTGTAGGTTGTCATTTGTCAGTCGTCCTTTGTTATTCACTAATGACCAATGACTAATGACAAAAATTAACTATTTTGTGCAATACCTGT
>NZ_DASQZC010000153.1:0-3034 GCF_035638895.1 Nostoc sp.
AATGTTTGCTCAACGTAGCGTAGCAGAATCGCACCACGTCCTTGTCCTTGGCGGTCGGGTCGGATAGCAATCAACTGTAGATTCCACGTCTGATCAGTCATCCGTTCCATCTCACAGTAAGCGACCCCCACCGCCCCGTTGTCATCGTCGGTAATCCAAAAGCGTTCGGTGCCGTCTGGTAGAGAATCGCTGTCGCTGCTACCACCGAAGTAATCGGACAGCATTTCGCCAAGCTCATCAAGTTGGTTTGGTTGGAACAGTCCGGTTGCATGGGCTAAAGCAATCAGCGCAGTTGTGTCATCGGGTATGGTCGGTCGAATCATCGCAAATTCGGTGTGTGTAAAACAGGTTAGTCTCTAAAGTAAATATCACAACAGTTGTTATGTCGCTTTAAAACATAACAACTGTTGTGATAAGATGTCAAGATACTTGTTTCATGTTGCTGTAAACCGAGGAGAGCTATGAGTTATGACGATCGCCGTATTGAAGTCGCTAAAGCGGCATGGCGGGTGATTGTCCGTGAAGGATTAGACCGTGCCAGTATGCGGGCGATCGCGCAAGAACTTGGCTCTTCGACCGGGGTTGTTACCCATTACTTTCGAGACAAAGAAGAACTTACCCTATTTGCTCTGGAACAGGTGTTTGAAAACGTCCTAGAGGATATGAAAACCTGTGCCGAGGGACGACAAGGAATTGATAGACTAGCACAGATGATTTTTGTGGCTCTACCTCTGGAGGACATTGACAAAGCTGATTGGAAGGTTTGGGTGGCATTTTTGGGCTATTCTATCGGGCGCGATCGCCTTATTCAGGAACACCGAAAACGCTATGACCTTTTACGGCAGATTATTTCTCAAGAGTTAGCTGACTTACAAAAAGCCTTGCTGATTCGAGCCGATCTTGATTTAACCCTCGAAGCCAATGCACTCATTGCCCTAGTGGATGGCATTGGCACTGGTGTTGTCATTTGTCCTGAGCAGTTCTCCGCAGATCAACAAAAATATCTTGTGCGGCGACATATCAATGCTTTACTGACATTATCTTGAACACCGACATGCAGATACTATCGAACGATAACGCTCTTCTATCACTCTCATAAAACAATAATCGAAGTAGAAAACTGAAACTATGACCCAATCAAGGTTTGAGGCTTTATTTTCTAATAGAAATTCAAAAATATAGCTAAAACTTGGAAACTGAAGTCTCGTAAGCCTTACAGCGATTACTTTCTTCAAGAGTGATGGAAGAGGGTTAGGTTCTAAAAGATGATTATCAGTTAGTAGCTAGTTTGTCCGGCTTTTTTGCTGCTGGCGATCGCGGCGATTTACGTCCAGAAAGATCGTACAGTAAACCCATAAGTGCAGGTACAACAGTAGGAGTCAAAATCGTAGAAAAAGCCAGACCACCTGTTAAGACAATGCCTAACCCCTGATATAACTCTGAACCCTGTCCCGGTAAAACTGCTAGCGGTAACATCCCCAACACACTAGTTCCAGCAGACATGAAAATCGCCCGTAAGCGATCGCTTGTCGCATTATATAAGGATGCATCAAAATCTTCACCTGCTTGCTGGAGTTGCAAGGCACGATCGACTAGCAAAATGGCGTTGTTAACAACCACACCTGTAAGAATCACAAATCCCAAGGCTGTAATCATATCCAACGCCACATTCATTCCCGGAATCATGTTAGCAATCACTAGGCTCAATAGTGCGCCACTCATACCCATCGGCACTGTTGCCATAATCACCACTGGGTAAAGGAATGAGCGATACAACGCTACCAGTAACAAGTAAGTAATCAAAATCGAAAATGCAAAGGCAGCAGCTAATTGACCAACAGTTGTTGCTAACTGATCTGCTGAACCTGACAGTTCTAGACGATAGCCTGTTGGTAAACTGGCACGCAGAGGAGCGAGAATTTCCTTTTCGGTACGTTCTACTAGCGTAGCAAGAGGGGCATCGGGTGCAAGGGAAACTGTAAGGGTAATTGAGCGCTCTAAATCAACGTGGTTAATGGCATCGGCTCCCGTTGTTTCCACGACTTCGGCAATATCCCCTAGTTGCACTTGTCGTCCTTGTGCATATAAAGGTAATTGGCGCAGTTGCTCTGGGGTTTCCACAGCAGTATTTTGCAGTTCCACTGAGACATCTAATTCTTCTTTGCCATCAATGTAATCGGAGGCAACTTTACCACCCAATGCTGCTTCTACCATCGAACCAATTTCCGCTTCTGAAAGTCCGACTTCGGCGATGCGTTCGCGGTTGGGAATCACTTGTAATTCTCCTGCACCCAATACAAAGTTTGAGCGCACATTCTGAACCCCTGCAAGCGATCGTAATTTCCCGGTAATTTGTTTTTCTAAATCACCAATCTGATTTAAATCAGCCCCAACAATATCCACTTCAAATTCTTTCCCCGGATCGCGGAAGATAGAAATCCGTGTTGGGATTACAAAACGGTATCCAGCAAAGTTGCTGCTTTGGGCCCGTAACCGATCCACCATATCAGCGAGTCCTGTAGTCGTGGCAAATTCTGGTTTTAAGATAGTTGCAATACCTCGCAGCGCCCCTGGACGGTCAACATACATAATGCGCTCAACTTCTGGTTGCGATCGCAGAAATTTTTGCACAGATTCAGATTGCCGAATCGCTTCGGGGATACTGGTTCCCGGCAAAGGTTCTGCCCGTAAAACAACTAAGTTACGATTTCCTTCGGGTAGATAATCAGCAGGTGGCAAGAGAAAAATACTAGCCACTAATAAAACAATCGGAATCGACAGCACAATTAATCTGCGACGAATATGCCTACGTCCCAGTGACCAACTAACGGTAGCGGCGAGAAAGTTTTCCAGTTTGCCTTGGAAATGACGAAACACCGCAGAGGTTTTGGCTACCATGCGCTCAAACCAATTACCGCCCCGATATTCTCCACCCTGCATCATTTGCATGGCTTCCGATTGTTTGAGGAACAATCCCGATAGCATTGGTACTAAAGTTAATGCTGCAAATAGTGAGAATAGAGAAGAGGCAGAA
>NZ_DASQZC010000154.1:0-24153 GCF_035638895.1 Nostoc sp.
TCTAGCGGAAGGAGTACAGTTTGTATCGCTTGGCATATTAGGCGTGATGATGATTGGGGCGGCCATTGGTGTGGTGCTGTTCTCCAACATCGTCTATTCTGCCTTTTTGCTGGGGGGTGTGTTCATCAGCATAGCGGGAATCTACCTGTTGCTAAATGCTGATTTTGTTGCAGCTGCACAAATACTAATTTACGTTGGGGCGGTTAACGTGTTGATTTTGTTTGCCATTATGTTGGTGAACAAACGGGAGGATTTTGTAGCATTTCCCAACTCTTGGGTGCGGAAAGTACTAACAGGTATAGTCAGTGTAGGATTGTTCGGTCTTTTAAGTACGATGGTGCTGGCTACTCCTTGGGCTTACTCAGCTGCTCCGGTGGCGGGTGGTGAAAGTTCTATAGTTTTAATTGGTGAACATTTCTTCACTGACTTTTTACTGCCTTTTGAACTGGCTTCCATTTTGCTGCTGATAGCAATGGTAGGAGCGATTATTTTGGCACGTCGCGAGTATTTGCCAGACCTGTTGACACCATCCAAACTGGGGCAAACTGTTTTGACTTTGCAAGAACGCCCCAGAGAACTAGTATCAACAACCAGCGAAACAAAAGAGTAATATTTACGACTTGAGTCGTAGATAAATAGCCAGATTTTTCAGGAGGGATATTCAGATTCATGCAACTCCAGTACTTTCTATTACTAGCAGCAGCTTTATTCTGCATCGGCATCTACGGTTTAATTACCAGCCGCAACGCTGTGCGGGTGCTGATGTCAATTGAGTTACTGCTCAACGCTGTTAATCTGAATTTAATGGCATTTTCCAACTTCCTCGACTCAACATTAATTAAGGGTCAGGTTTTCACAGTATTTGTGATTACCGTGGCCGCAGCCGAGGCGGCGGTGGGTTTAGCGATCGTGCTTGCCATTTATCGCAACCGCGATACCGTCGATATGGAGCAGTTTAATCTCCTGAAGTGGTAATTGTGCGTGCAACTCAAGCAGGTAATCATTGCTTATAAAGCGCGGGATGCCCGGAGTAAACAATGGGCAGAAATCTGTGCTAAACAACTAGAAAGCCGCGAGTGCCAGGTGTTGATGGGGCCAAGCGGCCCGAAAGACAACCCCTATCCTGTCTTTTTGGCTTCGGCGGCTCAACCAATCGATCTCGCCTTGGTACTCGGTGGCGATGGTACTGTTTTAACTGGTGCCAGACATTTAGCCCCGGCGGGCATCCCTATTCTGGGAGTGAATGTGGGAGGCCATCTGGGGTTTTTAACTGAGTCGGTGGAAGAGTTTCAGGATACTGAGAAAGTTTGGGATCGACTGTTTGAGGATCGCTATGCTATCCAACGGCGGATGATGTTACAAGCTGCTGTGTATGAGGGTCACGGGTCTAATTTAGAACCAGTTAGTGATCATTATCTGGCTCTGAATGAGTTTTGTGTCAAACCCGCCTCCGCAGATCGAATGATTACTTCAATTCTGGAAATGGAAATTGACGGTGAGGTAGTCGATCAGTACGTCGGGGACGGGTTAATTATTTCCACCCCCACAGGTTCTACAGGTTACACTGTTTCTGCTAATGGGCCAATTATGCATGATGGTATGGAGGCGATTACGATCACTCCTATTTGTGCAATGAGCCTTTCTAGTCGCCCCCTCGTTTTACCCCCTGGTTCTGTGGTGAGTATTTGGCCTTTGGGGGATTATGATTTGAGTACCAAGCTGTGGACAGATGGGGTTTTAGGGACTTCAATTTGGCCAGGACACCGCGTTGATGTGCGGATGGCAGATTGTCGGGCTAAATTTATTATTTTGCGCGAGAACAATTCCTACTATCAAACGCTGCGAGAGAAATTGCTTTGGGCTGGTACAAGGGTTCACTACAGCAATAATCACCGTAATTAATTAAGTATTTTAGAGTGCATTTACCGCAGATTGCGTAGGCGTAGCTCGCCGTAGGCATCGCCGCAACCAGAATTATCCAAGCCCCTGGATTTATCCGGGGGCTTTCTGCCTTGATTTTGACTTATGCTTAGTGTTTCACTTTAATTTAACGTGAGTTCAATAGATTACTGAACCGGATTGATTTATAGCCTATATCAAAAGAAAATTTTGTATCTTATTGCCAGATTTTTTTGGAATTAATGTCCATAATAAAAGCACTCTACCTCTAATTCAAGAGAGTAAAAAAGCTGTCTAGAGGTTCTTTTCTCAAAAACCGTCTCAATCACGTTTCGACACATTAACACACAATGTGAGCTATTTGTATAGAGCCTAAATCCTAGTAGAATATTTTCGCAAATCTAAGTAGGAAGATAGATGGAAGTTTCTGGACGCAACATCAATTACCCACTGAATCCTCCTGCCTCTCTTGAAGATTTCCCCGTCCTTCAAACTGAAAAATATACCCTACGGCTAGCGTCAACTGAAGAAGAATTAGAATCAATTTTTCGGTTACGCTTTGAAGTTTTTAATCTTGAACTAGGCTTGGGATATTCTGCTTCTAACTTTACCCAAATGGATATAGATAAGTTTGATGCAGTTTGCCATCATTTAATCATGATCTCCAAACAAACGGGTAAAACCATTGGAACTTATCGGATGCAAACCTATACAATGGCTTCTCAAAGATTAGGCTTTGATGCTGCCGATATATTTAATCTTAATGCAATCCCCAATTCTGTGCTTCAGGCATCAGTTGAAGTTGGACGTGCATGTATAGCTAAAGAATACCGCAATATTCAGGCACTTTTATTACTCTGGGAAGGATTGGCAAATTATCTCATCTGGAGTAGAAATCAATATTTCTTTGGCTGTGCATCATTACTAACACAATGCCCTTTAGAAGCTACTTGTACTTATGATTATTTTCAGCAAAATGGCTTGATGCATCCAAGTATTTTGGTTTCTCCAAATTCACAATTTTGCCTAAAAATGCCTCATAAATGTCCAAATTCTTTCAATGTTGAAATACCTAAAATTTTGCAAGCATACTTAAATATTGGAGCTAAAATATGCAGTATTCCAGCTATTGATCGGCAGTTTAAGACTATTGATTTTTTAACTATATCTAATGTTGCAGAGTTTGCCAGATGGCGTTATCCAAATCCTTTCAAAAAATCCTTACCACTGAGGGTTTGTGACGATTAATGCCACTGCTGCCGTGTTATCCAACGGACGTGAGAAAAAATATCCTTGTCCATATTCACAGTTCAACTTTCTCAGAAATGCTAGCTGTTCTTTTGTCTCCACTCCTTCGGCAGTCACATCCATACCTAATTTGTGTGCCAATGTGATAATTGTCTCAATAATTTCTAAATTTTTGCCATTAGCATCTATCGGGCTGACAAAGGAACGGTCAATTTTCAACACACTAATCGGAAAGTTATGGAGACGGCTTAAGGAAGAATAGCCTGTACCAAAATCATCAATTGATAACTTAATGCCCATTTTCCGAAGTTCTGAGAGTGCGGCATTTGCCTCATCGCCATTTTCCATAATTGCACTTTCAGTAATTTCTAACATGAGACTGCCAGCATCAAGACCAGTCGAGTGCAAAATTTCCGCAATCTGCTTAATTAAATCCGGTTGAGAAAATTGCTTAACTGAAAGATTGACGCTGATTTTCTCTAATGAGTTTGTCCGATGGCTCATCTGCCAGCTTCGCATCTGGCGGCACGCCTCATGTAATGCCCAGTAGCCAACCTCGATAATCATTCCGCTTTCTTCTACTAGGGGAATAAAATCTGTTGGAGAAATCAAACCACGCTCTGGATGGTTCCAGCGCAGCAGAGCTTCAAAGCCTGAAAGTCTGCCATTAGCGAGGGAAACAATTGGTTGGTAATAAAGCTGAAACTCATGGCGTTCGCTCGCTCGCCGTAGATCGTTCTCTAACTGCAATCTGACCAGAGCTTTAGTATACATTTCTTGGTTGAATAGTTCATAGCGGGCTTTGCCCAGCGCCTTGGCTTGGTACATAGCCGTATCAGCGTCTCTTAGCAGGTTTTCTGGTTGGTCATAGTCTACTGTCGAACTCAGGGTAATGCCAATGCTTGCCGTTGTAAATACTTCTTGCCCGTCAAGCTCAAGGGGTAATGTCAGTTCTTGTTGAATTCGTTCAACTACTTTGATGGCGTCTGAGAGATTCTGGAGTTCGTCAAGCAAAATTGTAAATTCGTCTCCCCCAAGTCGTGCGGCTATATCCGTGGAGCGTATACATACTTCTAATCTATTTGCAATAGCAATTAGAAATTGATCTCCTTTTAGGTGTCCGAGGCTGTCATTAATCACCTTAAACCGATCCAGGTCGAGAAATAGTACAGCAAATAAATAATTTTTCTGTCGCTTGGCTCGCTGGAGTGTGTGTTTTAAGCGCTCCATAAAGAAAGCTCGGTTTGGTAGACCTGTCAGTGCATCGTGAAACGCATTATGTCGTAACTGTTCTTCTACCTGCTTCCGCTCCTTAATTTCAGCTTCTAATTGCCTGTTAACCTCTAAGAGTCCAGCAAATGAATCTTGTAATTGAGTAGCCATTTGATTATGGGCCTGAGCAAGAACTCTTATTTCGTTGATACCCTCTACTGCAACGGTTTGGTTTAACTTCCCATTGGCGATTTCCTTAGAGGCAATGCTTAAACAGAGAATTGGTTGAGTAATCCAATGAGAAGTAATCACTCCTATGGCTGTAGCTAATATCAACGCTCCTAAACACAGCAAAATAGTGGTTCGGGTGTTGACTTCGATATGCTCCATAAAGTCGGCTTCTGGAACCACTACGATAATCAGCCAATTTAGCCCACAGTCGGCTGTAAAGGGCATTAACAGTACAAATTGCCGCTTGCGATCAATTTCAAATTCTAGCTGTTGGCTAGAAGAAACGTTTCTGAAGTTACCAAATTGTGATTGCAAATACTGTGTTGTTAGACGAGTGATCCGATCGCTGCTGGCGATCGCTCTGAGCCGTTTGTACGTTTTTCTGCCACCCTGATCACTTACGATAAAAGGTTCCTCCGCCATTGAAGTTGCTACCAAATCTCCAGAATGCTCGATAATAAATGTCTTTCCTGAGCGGCCAATCTTTAAACTGTGCAAAAACTCACTCAATTGCGAAAGAGATAATGTTGCATTCGTCACCCCAAGCAAAGTACCTGTCTGGTCATAAAGAGGTTGGGTTGCACTGAACGCTAGCCCTGATGAAGAGAAATAGGGATAAATTTCTGTGCAAGTAGATTTACCTGCTTTCACTGCATTTATGTACCAAGGGCGAGTGCGAGGATCAAAGGTTTTGTTAACTTGAATTAACTTGGCACGACTACCTTGATGATCAATGGCGTAAGTATAGTAGTTGTTACCTGTTGATTGATCTTTTTTTCGGATGACTAGTGAACCATCTTTAAGGCGATCAACCGAATGAATTTCTCCTTGTGTACTTGCAAAAGCGATCGGGTTTAAGGGCTTGAATAACTGTATTTGACGCCATAAATGGTGTTCTAAAATTCTTCCATTTTTTAAACTTAACTCACCAACCTGGACAGAATTGGCGTTAATCTGAGTAACGAGTCGGGGGATTTCTATGTAATCGGTAATATGTTGATGAATCCGAGTAGTAACTTCATTCTGCAGCTGAGTACCAACCTCATTAACAGCTTTCTGACCATTTTTTAAAGAGAACAATGCTGTTAATCCTACAGCAGCAGAGATTTGCAGGATGAAAGGGACTACAAGAGCTACACGGAGCGGCACCCTCAATAACCCTTTTGGAATCGGACGCAAGAACTTTTGCTGTGGCATCTGCGCGATTTTAGCCTCGCATAGGTTAAAAGCAAGAGTTATCTTGCCAAGGCAGTATTTTCAATCTGCTGATACAGCTACTTTAAACTGCTACCTCGAATTCCTATCAGTTAACAATACCGAGTGGCATAGGCGTAGCCCGCCGCAGGTATTGCCCGTTGTACTGTAGAAGCAAGGAAAAATCCTTTGTTCAACCTTAGGTAATGCCCTTTTCCCAACGTAGGAGAATTGAGAACTATAACCGACAAAGCGATCGCTCAATGCACGGTAGCTGTGGACTTGGCTTACCACAGAGCCGGCTACACTTAGTGTATTTTACACTCCATTGACATTTCGGTTTTAAAACCAAGTCCAGTTTTGCGAGATTTGATACAACGTTGTCCAATTCTTTTCGTAATTAATAAAGAAGAGGTGTTGATTGCCAATCTTGCCAATCAAATAAAAGTATGGTTGGCGATGTTTAACAAATAGGCTTTGCTTGAAGTGTTGGCAATGTCTAGGACGGAGGTAACTGCGACACCTTATCTAGTACGCTTAATTAAATGATTTGAGAAAATTTTTTAGGAAACCCACTTATGCGCCATCTCAAATTTGCTCCGAGTTGGTTGCGATTTTTAATCATTTTTTTATTGACGATGGGTATATTGTTTCGCTTTTTTAACCTTGAGGGCAAAGTTTACTGCCATGATGAAACTTATACTTCATTGCGGATTTCTGGTTACAGAACAACTGAAGTCAAACAACAAATTTTTAATAATCGTGTCATTACTAAAGAAAGCTTTGCCCAGTTTCAAGGTGCAAATCAACAAAAAAGCTTAAATGACACAATCATGAATTTGGCGAAAGAAGATCCTTACCATCCACCGCTTTATTACATAATAGCTAGATTGTGGATGAACATATTTGGTAATTCGGTGACGGCGATTAGAAGTTTATCTGCCTGCATCAGTTTGCTGGTTTTTCCTTGTGTTTATTGGCTATGCCGAGAATTATTTAATGTGCCATTATCGGTTCCTGGTGTAGCGATGCCTGCGGCGGGCGTAGCCATCGCACTCATAGCAATTTCTCCAATTCAATTAGTTTATGCTCAAGAAGCACAAGAATATATTCTCTGGTTAGTCACTATATTATTATCCAGTGCGTCTCTGCTGCGAGTAATCCGGTTGGAATCACAAGATAAAGATGAGGCAGTAAAAGAACAAAAAAAACCAGATTTATTCGCTATCTGGAGCATTTATGCAGTAACTTTAGCTATTAGTCTTTATACATGTCTTTGGAGTGCATTTGTAGCACTTGCTCACGGAATTTATGTAACGATCGCTGCCAAATTTAAGTTGACTGAAACTGTCAGAACTTATCTCTTAGTATCACTGGTAGGTTTTTTAGCTTTCATGCCTTGGATAACAATTGTGATGGGTGACTTTTTTCAATTTTTGCTTTCGACAGATAAAACAAGAATCCAGTCATCTTTGATGCCTACATTTCCATTCTTACTAATGCAGTTAAGCCGAATTTTTTTTGATATAGACCTTAAGCTAGATAATCCTCTAAACTATTTAATTACAGCACTATTTTTAATTCTGGTAGGATATTCAATTTGTTTTCTTTGTCTAACAACTAACTATAAAGTCTGGTTTTTTATTATCACATTGATTGTAGTGCCAGCACTACCCTTAATACTATCAAGTGCTGGTGGCATACAATTATCTACTGAACCATATTTCATGCCATCTTATTTAGGCATCCAAGTAACTGTCGCTTATCTACTAGCTACACAAATATATAATGAAAGCGTGCCACGCCGGAGCATTTGGCAAATAATCATGACATTAGTGATTATTTGTGGACTGATTTCTTCTAAGGTGAGTTCCCAGGCAGAAACTTGGTGGAATAAAGGTACGAGTTATGGCAATCCACAAGTTGCCCAAGTCATCAATCAGACAAGTAATCCACTTTTGATTAGTGATGCTTTGGGCAATAATTATGGGAATGTTTTTTCTCTAAGCTATCTTTTGGAACCAAAAGTGCGGTTTTTGTTGGTGAACAACCAACAAATCCCTAAAATACCTGATGGGTTTGCTGATGTATTTTTATTCAATCCTTCAGAGAATTGGCGCGAAACAATCGAAAAAAATTATAAATTAAAGACAGATATTGTTTACAGTGATCAATATTATTCGGTCTGGAAATTGGTTAAATCTCCTAAGTTGCGCCGACGTAATATCTTAATTAAGAATAAGTTAGTTAGCAGTTTATAAAAGTTCTCAGTTAAGTAAGTACATAACCTCACCCCCAACTCCCTAAGAGCAAGCGAGCAGCTTGGCTCATTTGATTGGAAAAGCTATATAGCAGGGCTATTTCATTCTCATCTAGCCCGCCTCAGAATGAATTCTGAGTCTAATAGCGAAAGTCGTCTAAAGACGACTGAGAAAATGCAAGATTGTCTACAAGCGATCGCGAATTGTTTTGAGTTGATCTTGAGTCTTTATTGGCTCTCGCGGTGCTGGTAATTCGGTATTAGGCCAGTTAGGTAAATCATTGCAGGGGCATAACAACGCCGGCATTCCAACGTTTCGCGCGGCTACTGGCATACTGCAACGGCTGCAAGGTAGCATTTCCCAAGCTGGTGTCAACAGTTCAGCAATGGTTTCGTGTGTACCGTCTAGGTAACAATCACCCGATTCCGGTGAGAGAATTTTTTGCCAGCACTCTTCAAATTCTTCACTATAGCGATCGCCATTTAGCACCGACTGGGGCAAAAAGCTTGCTTTACCGTTGCTCGTAATCACTTTCTTACCCAATTGAAACCAGTAGGCAAGGTATTCTCTAACTTCTTGTTTGGTTGCCATATTACAATTTTAGATTTTAGATTAATTTGAATCAATAGTTAAGAATCTTGACTCCTCACTTCTCCTTCTCCTCTATTTGGCAATGGATAACCAAGCCTGCTGAGATTGAGAACATGACCACCTGTAACTAAATAAACAGGATTGCTAAGTACACCTAGCTGGCGCACTAAAGAACCCAGGCGATCGCGGAACGCCCTCCCAAGGGGATAAGCTGGTATCACACCCCAACCTACCTCTTCTGCTACAAACACCATATCAGCAGCCACCAGATCCACCGTCTCTAACAACTCTGCAACGATGTTTTCCCAGCTAGATTCGTCCTCTTCTAAGAGATTCGCAACCCAAGTTCCTAAAGAATCAACTAAAAGACAGGTATAAGGTTTGGCATCAGCGAGGGTAGCAGATAGTTCCACAGGTACAGATAAAGTTAGCCACTCTTGGGGGCGACGTTGTTGATGTTCTAAAATGCGTTGATGCCATTCTTCGTCATCTGGGTTATCGGTGGCTGTTGCTACATAAACAACAGCTTTTCCTGACTGCATAGCCAGAGTTTCCGCCCATTCACTTTTACCAGATCGTGCTGGCCCTATTACTAAGATGATTTTACTCAAAGTTGTTTCCTGAATATTTTAACAATATGCCTACGGTTGCAATTTATCACCCCAGTTTTTTACTTTATCGACAAAATTTTTAGTTTCAAATAACTTTTAAGAGATAAGATTAGCACCAGCATCATTGATGTCACAATTGGCAAAAGCCGAAAATCCCAACAACCCCATTTTTAATTATCCAACACCATCGGGGACAGCAAACCTTAGGATGTCTTTATGAACGCAGGCTTAAAACGCATAGAAGCAACTCTACATGATTTAGGGAATCGCGGCACTGCCTCTGCCGCCGAAGCTGGTGATTCGACGACAAAACGGCCTTTCTCCTTTAGAATCAGTGTCGGAGCTAACGAATCCACAGAAAGTACACAAACTCCATCCTCTCAGGAAGAACAAACAGTTGACACTGAAAGAGATTATCCTGCTGAACAAGATTTCTTTCCTCACCATGAGTCTGTGCAAACCTTTCAAGCAGAAGAGGATGGTAGCAAAACACCCAGCCTACCCAAGTTGAAAACTCCGAGCTTTAGTAGCCATCGCCACGGAGCGAATCCAGGATTGGCGATGAATCTATTGCAAGAAATTCAGGAAACTGTCGCCGGGTGGCAAATAGAACTGCAAAATATTTTGAAGCAGATTCAGGATATTTACTTAGAAGGGCCAATTGTCAATGGCTGGTTAGAATCCAATCCCAAGGAACCAGAAGCAGGAGGAACTGCAACACTGCGCCATGCAGAAGTTGACCGTCTGATGAACTACGTAGAAGAAATTTGCGCCACAGGTGGGAAAGTATCTTATCAATCATCTATTACTGGCTACCGTCTCTGTGGTGTAGACGATACTGGTAAAGTTTGGTCGCGCCCATGTCCAGCAGATCAGATTCCAAATGTTAGCATGGCGATCGCGCGTTACCAAAAGTTACGTCAACTGTTAGGACGCAAGCAATCTTTGGAAACTCGCTTGAGTCAACTGGCCCAAACACTTGTAGTTTTACACGGTCATATTCAACAAACGTAAAGTTTTAAAGATTATTTCCGAAGAAACTCGGTTGGTGGGTCGGTAATTTTTAGTTTAGATTAACTCTCAGCAGGTGTACGTTGGATTTAAGATTTTAATCTAAAATCCCAAATCTCAAATCCAAAATAAAAGCTATGCCAGACACCCAAATCTCAGCTATTATCTGTACCCACAATCGAGATACCTATTTAGGGGCTGCAATTGATAGTCTTTTAGCGCAGGATTTTGCTGCTGACTTTGAAATTGTGGTAGTTGATAATGGATCTAGCGATCGCACTCGTGAGGTTGTAGAACAAAGGGCCTACAATCAGCGCCTGAAGTATGTATTTGAACCTACCATTGGTTTATCTGTCGCCCGCAACACGGGTGCAAAAGTAGCTAGTGGTGATATTCTTGCTTATCTAGATGACGATGCAGTTGCTAGCAAGGGCTGGCTACAAGTTTTATATTTTGCCTATTACAATAACTCTAAACTTGCGATCGCAGGTGGCAAAGTCACTCTCATCTGGCCTCCAGGAATTCAACAACCACAGTGGCTATCTCCCGGATTAGCTGCAAATCTCGGTGCATACGATTTGGGTGACAATATCATCTATATCGAGCAACCTGGCTTAACACCCAGAGGCTTAAATTACTCCATCCGCCGCCGTTTCCTAGAAGAAATTGGCGGTTTTGATCCTCATCTCGGTCGAGTGGGAAAAAATTTATTATCAAATGAAGAACTGCAAATGACCGAATTTGCCCTACAGCGTAATTGGCAAGTCGCTTATATTCCTGAAGCGCTGGTTGCTCACAATGTTGCTCCAGAACGCCTCCAACGCTCCTGGTTTTTAAACCGGGGCTGGTGGCAGGGTATCAGTGAATGCTATCGAGAACAACTCGCTGGTAAAGCTGGAATTGCTCAATTACAGCGAGGTAGCGAACGCTTTGTACGCGGCTTGTATAAGGCATTGCAATATTTTTCTGACCCAGCAGAACGATTTGACAAACTTGTATATGCTTACGGTCAGATTGGTTACTTAAATGCTGCTATTCAAGGTCTTTTATCCACATCAAATAAGAAATAAAGAAGAATAGAAAATTCAGAATGCTTTTCTCTTGGGTAAACAATCCGCAATCATATTCAAGTCCATTCTAACTCCTAACTCTTGTACAGACGCGATTAATCGCCTCTCTACCCCTAACTCCTAACTCCTAAATATATGTCATCTAAAATACCAGTTTCTGTATTAATTCCGGCAAAAAACGAACAAGCAAACTTGCCTGCTTGCCTTGCTAGCCTCAGCAGAGCAGATGAAATATTTGTAGTAGATTCTCAAAGTACTGATAACAGCATTGAAATTGCTAAAAGTCACGGTGTAAATGTCGTACAATTCAACTTCAATGGACGCTGGCCTAAAAAGAAAAATTGGTCTTTAGATAATCTACCTTTCCGTAATGAATGGGTATTAATTGTAGATTGCGATGAGCGCATTCCCCCCGAACTTTGGGAAGAAATTGATCAAGCAATTCAAAACAATGAATATACGGGCTATTACCTCAACCGCCGCGTATTTTTCTTAGGAAAATGGATTCGTTATGGCGGGAAATATCCCGATTGGAATCTACGTTTATTTCAACATAAAAAAGGTCGCTACGAAAACCTACATACAGAAGATATTCCTAATACTGGTGATAACGAAGTTCACGAACATGTGATTTTGCAGGGCAAAGTTGGGTATCTCAAAAATGATATGCTGCACGAGGACTTCCGCGACCTTTATCACTGGTTAGAACGACACAACCGCTATTCTAACTGGGAAGCCAGCGTTTATTTTAATATTCTTACAGGTAAAGATGATAGCGGCACTATCGGCGCGAATCTATTTGGTGACGCAGTGCAACGCAAGCGCTTTTTGAAAAAAGTCTGGGTACACCTGCCATTTAAACCCATTTTACGATTTGTTTTATTTTATATTATTCAACGCGGTTTTTTGGATGGCAAAGCCGGATATATCTATGCACGCTTGCTAAGTCAATATGAATATCAAATTGGTGTTAAACTCTACGAATTACGCAACTGTGGTGGTCACTTAAATACTGCAACTACCCCGAAAGAAGGAGCAGGCGAGCAGGATAGCAGGGGAGCAGAGGGAGAGCTGTTGACCATTGATTCCTAATTAATGACTAATGACCAATGACTAATGACTAATGACCCTTTTGTAGATTTACGCAAATATGACCAATCCTGGTTTGATCGGGGGCGTCCAGGTTGGTATATTTTATTATGGTGGCTTGTGCAAGCGATCGCCTTTCCTCTAACTCCTCAACCGTTAAATATTCTACGTTGTGCTTTGCTAAGACTATTTGGCGCTCGTATCGGTAAAGGCGTATTAATTCGACCCACCGCCCGCTTCACCTACCCTTGGAAAGTTACCATTGGCAACCACAGTTGGATTGGAGATAACGTAGTTTTATATAGCCTCGATCAGATCCACATTGGTGAACACTGCGTAATTTCGCAGAAAAGTTACCTATGTACTGGTAGTCATGATATCCAAGACCCTGCCTTTGGGTTGAAAACAGCGAGTATCACCATTGACAATGGTGCATGGGTAGCAGCAGATTGTTTCGTTGGGCCGGGAGTGCAAATCGGCGCTAATGCTGTGATTGGCGCTCGTAGTAGTGTTTTTACTAATATGCCTGCTGGGCAAGTTTGTTGGGGAAGCCCGTGTTGTTCCAAGACGGTTCGGATAAAACTTGATTCCTCCACAACCCCATAATTTGATGGATAAGGGACTTCCAAGAAATAAATTATCCAATCTTGTAGGGTGGGCATCTTGCCCGCCTTTGACTATGGGCGGGCGAGACGCCCACCCCACAATAAATAGTTGTATATTTTTTATTTGGAAGTCCCTAAACAACATAGTAAGGTAGCACAGCTAGCTGTGCTACCTTTGTTTTCTTTATATAGCGGTTCCTAACCTTTAAAATAAATTTAATAATAGGCAAGTATGAATTTTAACAAAAATATCATTCTAATAGTTGATGATACTCATATTCACTTAAAAGTATTAATACAAAGTAGAGTTAGTCATTTGTCATTAGTGAATGCCCAATGTCCAAGCAAAATTGTAAGCAGCAGTGGTAATATATTTTTACGGCTGCTCTAATCCTTGCTATTGATGAACAAACTATTGGATGAAACGCTGTCAATTAAAATTGCTGAAAGTATAAACAGCAGAGCTAGCACTCCGTTTGATAATGCTTATAAAGCAGCATTATCCACTGAGGGAGCAAGATATATTCAGGGATTTTTAGCTTTTGCGGGGAAACCATACAGACCGATTGAACACGGTTGGATTGAGATAGGCGACGCTTCCGATGTCCATATTGTCGATCCTACATTACCGCACCTAAACAAAAATCCCCAAGAACTTTGGTATTTTGCAGCACAAAGGCTGACCGTTAAAAAACTGAAAGCCATCATTGAAGAATCGAAAGAAGATTATCCAGAAGATGATCCATTGCCAATTTATGGCGATCCACCTTATGAATATTACGGTGATGTGATGTTGGGTGGTCAAGACTATTTAGCAGCATATCAAGCCGCAGAGGCTAAATGCCGAGAAATCAGCGAACTCAACCCTGAGAGTAACTAAGAAGAGGGTATTAAATAATTCGTAATTTGTAATTACGAATTATTTAATTCGATTTTCCATCGCTACCAAAGTATTCCCTATAGCTGCAAATTTTGTCTCCACGCACATCAAAAGAAACCGCTACCCGATTTTTGTAAGGCTGTCCGAACAAAAGCCCCTTATCCCGAAACTCAAAGACAGCCGTCGTTTCACTGCTAGTAACACGGTCTAGACTAGTCAGGTTCAAACCAGGACTGAATGATTCAGAAACGTACTGGAAAAATTCTCTAGCTCGCTCTTTTCCCACATTTGAACCGTGGAATTTTCCCATTGGAAACCAAAGGGTAAAATCTTCTGTGAGCATATCTAACAATGCTTCCCACTCTCCTGTTGCCATACCATGCGTCAGATTCTCGAATGCCTGTTGAGCAACTTTTAAAGTATTTTCTGAATCTTGCGTCATTTTCACCCCCGACCGGATATAAACTAATACCGTGTTACTTAAAATCTCACCATCACTTTGCCACAATTCTGGCCACTGAGAAGATATTCTACAGCGTCGGGTATAGATTCTATGCCTTGAAACTGTGTTGGGTCAACGGCAACTTTGAGTTTGTTTGTGTAGAACAGGTTTAAAAGGCGATCGCGTGCCTCTGCCATATATTCTTTATAATGAGGCATAAGAAAGCCTCTCACAGAAGCAGCTTTCCAAAATAGCTGGTGATAAATGCGTGGTTGTGTAATTTGCTCTACATTATTTGCGTATTCGGAGATAAAGCCAACGGCTACTAAGCGTCCGCGCACTGCCAAGTTCTCAACGCAAGTATCAAATACTGCTTTGCCTACACACTCAAAAATTAGATTAATTCCATTGGGGTATTCTTGCTTGAGGACTTGATTGAGGTTTTCTGTGCGATAGTTGATAATGCGATCGCACCCTAATTCCTTTAATAAATCTGCCTTCGCATCAGAACTACAAGTACCAATGACATGATTACCAGCTAATTTTGCCAATTGCACCGCAATATGACCGGTTCCTCCTGCTGCTGCTGTTATTAAAACCACTTCATTACTTTTCATCTCTCCCACTTGTTCCAATGCAACCAAAGCTGATACACCTGTAGGTATTAGTGTTAGCACCTCTGGCGTTGCTTCCCGCACCTTCACCGCTAAGTTTGCATCAATAAGCTGATATTCTCGATAACCGCCACCACGCGCCGTAGTTATTACAGCATCATCTATTTGAAAATCTTTAACATTTTCACCTACAGCAACAACTTTTCCCACTGCTTCCACACCCAAGTCAAAGGGAGGAATCAAGTTAATATATGGAACATCACCACGACAAAGTAAGGTGTCAAAGCCACCGTTAACGCCAGCAAATTTGTTTTGAATTAAAAGTTCACTAGACGCAGGTTTAGAAATAGGAACTTCAACAATTTCAATGGCAGATTTAAAATCTTCATTAAGTTGCTTTGCTATTAACTTTTTGTAAGCTTTTGCGTTCATATACCCATCTTATTTAAGAAATATAAATGTAGGGCGCTTTAGCTGAAAGCATAACGCACCATCAAAAATCTAAGGTGCATTATACTAAGCTTATAAAGCTTTATCCCACTCTAATTGATGAGCTAAACCATACTTGATAAAATCTTCTTCTTTAGCTTTATCGCTTTTACCAAAAACACCTAAGCTGTAAGGATTATCTTGCATTCGTTGTGTAACTTGCTCTTTTTCAAATCGGATAACTTCATCTTTAGGTTTATCCGGTTTAAAAAAGTCTACAACCAAGACAGTTCTATCATAATTAGTGTAATTATGCGGGCAGTGTGGATAACTATGATCTAAAACCAGGAATTTTCCTTCATGCCAATAAAGTTGCTTATGGCATATTTTCATAGCCACATCTCCCTCTGGCACGATTAATCCTAAATAGCCACGATTCATGTGAGGGTTATAGTTTACATGCAGTTTGATATCCAAGCCTGGATGGAATGTTCCAAAATACACATTTCTAATGATTCCATCATCGCTAAAATTAACTTTTTCTAGTGCTTTAGCCAAATTGGGGAAATATTTATCTCTTAATATAAGTGCTTTTTGTGATGCATCATCTGGGCCATAATCAGGATATTGTATTTGATGCGCCTGAATATATTTTTCAATAAACATACCTTGAAATAAAATCCCGAAAGCACTATATTTTGCATCACCCTTGGTTTTAATCGTTTGACTTTTAGGCCCCAAAATCTCATAAGTTAACTTTAACTCCTCATCAGATGCATTTTTAATAAAGCGTGTAAACTCATCTCTAATCACTTGCCAGTTATCTTCAAAACTTTTGAGGAAAGTAAATTTTTTGGGGTTTATATGATATTCATTAAAACTTTCCATTGCCTTTGCTCCTGAAGATGATTTCATAAAAAACCGTTATATAATGATAGGATTTGGTCTTCATCCCGATTCAATGTTGGAATTCCTGACTAAACTCATTTTAGTGTGAGGTCTACTGTGTCTGAAACTCCCGTATTAGATAAAATTATCAAAAATGTGCGGGTAGTTCGTCCCCATCAGGATGCAATCGAACTACTTGATTTAGGCATTAAAGATGGAAAATTTGCTCAGATTGCCCCTAATATTAGCCAAGACACAGCTAAAGAGGTATTTGATGGCAAAAACCTATTAGGCTTTCCTGGGGTCGTGGATGCCCACATGCACATCGGTATCTATCAACCCCTCGACAAAGACGCTGTAACTGAAACCAAAGCAGCCGCAATGGGAGGCGTGACTACCAGCCTAAATTACATCCGTACAGGGCAGTATTATCTTAACAAAGGCGGCTCCTACCGCGATTTTTTTCCAGAGGTATTGGCGTTATCCGCAGGCAATTTTTTTGTAGATTACAGCTATCACATCGCACCTATATCTAGCCAGCATATCGACGAAATACCTTTATTGTTTGAAGAACACGGTGTCTCTTCCTTTAAAATCTTCATGTTTTATGGCGGTTATGGGTTGCATGGTTTGTCAGACCAGCAAAACTTCTTTTTAATGATTAATAAAGAGGAACGATACGATTTCGCTCATTTTGAATTTATTATGCGTGGTCTAACTCGCTTGATAGAAAAGCATCCAGAAGCGCGAGATACTATCAGCTTGAGTTTGCATTGCGAAGTTGCAGAAATTCTCAACGCCTACACCAAAATAGTTGAAAATGATTCTAGTCTTAGCGGATTACACGCTTACAGTGCAGCACGTCCTCCTCATTCCGAAGGTTTAGCAATTTGCATTGCTTCTTATTTGGCGCATGAGACTAACTGTGCAAATATCAATTTGCTGCACCTGAGTTCGCGTAAAGCAATCGAAGCAGCTTTGACTATGCAAACTGCTTTTCCTCATATCAACTTTCGGCGAGAAGTTACTATCGGACATTTATTATTAGATGTCGATACTTCCAATACAATTTGGGCAAAAGTCAACCCTCCTATTCGTCCCCGTGCCGATGTGGAATACTTATGGCAAGCAGTACTCAACAATCAAGTAGATTGGATAGTTAGCGACCACGCTTGCTGTTCTGCTGAACAAAAAAGAAGTGCTAAAGACCCGAATAATATTTGGTTAGCAAAGTCTGGTTTTGGCGGTACAGAATATTTACTTTCTGGTGTATTTAGTGAAGGTAGCAAACGAGGGATGTCTTACAATCACATGGCTAAATTGCTATCTTGGAACCCATCGCGGCGTTTTGGTTTGTTACAAAAAGGCGATATTGCTATTGGTTATGATGCTGATTTAGTGTTGGTAGACCCAAATGAAAGTTTTGTGGTACGTGCTGCTGATTCGGAATCGCAACAAGGTTATACACCCTTTGAAGGAGCCGAGTTAACCGGACGGGTGAAGAGTACTTTTTTACGTGGAAATCTTATTTATAACAATGGGCAAGTTCTAGGTTCACCCACTGGGCGGTATTTGAAAAGATCATAGAGTTACAATACCCTTTCTAGAGTTTTTTAAACACCTGTATTATCTAGAAAATCTATAACTACCTTTGATATTTCTTCAGGTATTTGGTTCATCATGCAGATGGTTCCATCAATCAACTCCACAACCTTAGCGTGGGGAATTGCTTGTGATAAAAAATATCGGTCTTTTGCCAGTGCTAAACCTAATTTTTGGAATTCTTCTACATCGTCAATTCCCCAGACTATCAGTGTGGGACATTTAATTAAAGTAAACCTTTCGGCGGCATCTATACAGTAGTTTCCTACTGCCCAAACTGCGTACAAAGGATAGCCAAAGCATTTCAAATCATCTAAAACCCAACGATGATTCAAATCAGCAGAACCCACATATCTGGAACGGGCTAACCATCTTTCCATCAGGTGCGAACCGTTTTCCTGAATAACGAAACCTTCCTGAAACCGCCTTATTAAATCTGCTTTTCCGGCTTCACCAAAACCAGCAACGTTACACAAAATTAAATTATTAACCCGTTCTGGATAAGCTGCGGCTACTTCTCCAGAAACGAAAGCGCCTGTGTGGTTTCCCAAGATATTTGTTTTTTCAATACCTAACTCATCTAACAGAGCAATAATAGTTTTAGTGTAGTCCGCCACTGAATACAATTTTGGCGGTTTGTCAGAATCACCAAAACCCATGAAATCCATCGCTATCACGCGGTACTTTTTTACCAAAATGGACATTAATTCGCGATATTCGTCACTACTACGGGGGTTCATGTGCAGTAGTAACAAAGGCTCTCCCTCACCACCAATCTTATAAAGGATTTGTCCATCTTCAGTATCTAAAAAAGCTCGCTTGATTGGTTTGTTCATAGTACCTTGATACATTTAACATTTATGTCAATCCTGATTTAACTTATTCAACAAATTACCTTTTTTGTGATATGTTTTGCAACCATTCAATCAGGGGTCTTAAGGTTCCTGGCAATGCTGCTTCACTGACAGTCAGCGTATGTTGCTTGCCTTTATCTTCTACTGTTAATTTATACTGAAAGCGATCGCTCTGAGCATTTAGCGAGGTAATGTGTTCAGGTAGCCTTACTAAGCTGGAGCTATGTAAATCCTGGAACGGAAGTAATTCTGGATGATTTAGCGACCCGTCGTTGTGCTGCAACTTTGGGAATTCCAGATGCACGTTCAGTTTACCCCGGCACTACGAAAGTTGAACTGTATTTATCTAAAATCTAGTTTCATACTCAACTAGGAATTGATTTTCATCCCCTAAATTAGTTGAGCCTCGCATCAAAATTTCATCATTGAGTCGATAAAGCACGTTATAACGGAAAGACTCATCTGTAGATAAAGGTCGTGATAAAGAGGCAGAGAAATTTCTATTAATGTTAAACACGCCCTCTGCTGATAAATTCAAAACTGAAGCTGTTGTTGTTTCATTATTAGTGGTTGGGGTGGGAAATATCCGAAATTCGCTGAAACCAACAGCCTGTCCGATCGCAGTAATAGTTCCTTGCAAACCACCTAAAATGGTAGAGCTAGCGAAATTAGTCAGCCCTTGTCCTGCATCTGCTTGACCGAAAGAACCAAGAATTGAGCCACCTAACAGAGCAACTATTTCTCCCTTACTACGGCTAGGTTCACTCGTCAACTCTAGATTGTCGCCCAATTTACTAGCTGGGCCGTTGGCCCTGGCTTGAACGGTAACGGTACGTAAAGTCCCGAAGTTGCTAGGAGAAACATCGCTGACTTCAGCAGACAATGGTGATTCCAAAGTTTGACTGTTCCTTGCTGATGTTTCCGGTACAATTGCGGTAAGTCGGACATCCAAAGTAGGGTCAAGCCCTTGACTAGGAATAAACCGCGCTGTTTGTTCGTAGCCTCGCGCCAAGGTAAACTCAGTCGAAAATATGCTGAGTCGTCCTCCTGTCAAACGAATCACTCCTTGAGGAAGCGGCTTGGCTAATGTACCATTAATCGTCAAGCCACCTTTGGCGTCAAAGCTCAATATCGGCTGACTCAAGGCGGCTCCTCCTGGTACAAAGTCCAGTAGTGATTGACTGGTAACACGAATATTGTCGTCTAAACTTAACCTTAAATCTGCAAACTGTATAGGTAAATTGGGTGGAGTTGCTGCACTAGCATTAGTGTTTGCTGTAGTCACTGGACTAGCGTTACTTTCTGCTGTAGGTGTGAGATTAACTGTAACCTCTTCTCTATTTATGACGTTAGCGTTAGTTTGATTTGTAGCTGCTGATTTTGTTTTAGCAGTAGTGCTTCCAATGATTACCTGACCATCACTTAGCTGAATATCTCCACCAATTACAGGTTTTAGTGCTGTTCCGCGAATTACAACATCGCCGCCTACACCGCCTTGATACAGTCCTGCAATCTTAAAATTGAGTTTGTCTGCTATTGATACTGTCAGGGGATTCGCTAGGGCTTGCTGAGGATCAAAAATTGGCAGGATACCTGATGCATTTATTTGCCCTTTATTGTAAGTACCTTGGATACCTTGGACATTTACTGTATTGCCATTAAATTGCGCTGTCCCGGTGACATTCGTTAGGGGTTCAGATAAGGCTTCAGCACGAAAAGTTGCATTGTTGAGTGTGGCATTTCCGTTAATAAGTGGTTCGTTTAAAGTACCCCGAACGTTTAAATCTACTTGTCCTTGACCGTCTACCCAAGCGACTTGATTGTTAGTAAACAGGTTTAACAGTGCCAACCCTTCATTATTCACGCTGGCGTTGATGCTGATTTGATTGCTATCTGGTTGCACTTTAGCAAAAGGCAAAGCAGCAGGTACGCTACCTGTAATTGCAACTGGTTGGCTTCCAGTAACTAACAAAGTACTGTCAAAATTCAAGCGAGCATTGTTGTAGTCAAAGTTTACCTGTCCTGTTTGCACAGGTTGCTTGTTGAGAGTCGCATTAGCCAGTGTCACTTGTCCTTGCGCTCTAGGATCTTGTAAACTACCTCCCAAATTGGCATCAGCATTGACATTACCAGTTATATCTATCGGGTATTTTTCTATAAAAGGTTGTAAAAGCGATAAAGGTAGACTTGCTACATTCAATTTTCCAGATAGCTCAGTTCCTAACTGTCCGGTAAAAGCCACCAGTCCTTGATTTATCCCGACACTCAAGGGCGAAAGTGTGACGACACCATCAGCAAAATTGCCTTGAGCAACGACTTGATTAATGGAGTATTCACCCCATTGCCAATCAGCACCTTGGAAATTAAAGCCGACATTTAACCCAGATTTTAACGAGCCATTACCTGAAATTCCTCCACTCAAAACACCCGTTAATTCTGCAAGGGTGGGTAAAGATGCGTCTTTTTTGGTTTCTTGTTGCTGTTGTTTTGCTATCGATGTTGCAATATTTGAGAAATATGCTAGCTGTGTTTTTAAATCTGCATTGGGCAAACTAACAGGCTCGGTATTAAGTACTTCTGCTCCAGCCAACTTCGGAGGCTGCAACCCGGTACTAAAGTCTTTAAAATCAAAGATATTAAACGCTTGTAATAGTCTCTCAATTTTGGCTTGGTCTAAATTAGCTTGGAATTGAAATTGCGGGTCATTCCCTGTTTTTACATTTCCACTGAGGGCGATGTTGGTATCTGCAATCCGCAATTGACCATTAGTCAAGTTAGCAGTACCATCAGCATAATTGATGCTGCCGCGAAATTCATCTGCTGCGACTCTGGCAACACGAGGCGCTGCGATCGCAACGTCTCCCGCAATGGCATAATTATTCAGATTAACAACTAAATTTCCCGATAGTTGCCCCGCCAGAGGTTTCAATTGATTATTAGGTAAAAAGCCCCCAACCAAAGCTATAGGAAACTCTTGAGCGTTGATGATTAAGTTCTCTCCCTCAGTTCTACCTGTGGTAACTGCATCATCTCGCTTGACTAAAAATGAAGTTGGACGATAATCTGCACCTAAGTTAAGTGCAATCCTATCTTGCTTCCCGGCTAATCGCAGACTTGCGCCTTGTCCGCCTTGAAAATTCACATTTCCAGTTAAAAGTGGGTCAAACTTCAAGCTACTCACATTGAAATTCCGCAGCCGGATATTACCATTAGCTTGCGGTACATCTGGAGTACCTGTAACTTGCCCATTAAAATCAACTAACCCCGCTAATGCTACGTCTCCAGGAACTTGAAAGCCAGTATTTTTTAAGTTGAAATTCTGCGCCAGTACGTTTAAATTAAATCCGGCAATCTGGGGTGCGCCATTTGGTGGAGACTGAATAGCGATCGCACCATTAGCAGTCACTCCTTGGGTACTTGCGTTTTCAACTATAATCTGCTGCCCATTCCACTGAAATTGAGCGGTAAGCGGTTTTGCCAGCAGTCCTACCCCTTGGGGAAGGCTGATTTGTCCACCAGCGCGAATATCTGCAAGCTGAAAAGATTTTGTTGTGCCTGCTAACTGAATATTGCTATTGAGCCGTCCTCGCAGTTGTGGTGAGAACCGATTGAGTTGAATTTGAGAAGCGTTGACAACTCCTTGCCAGCGTTCTTGTGCAAGTTGACCACTAGCTCTGATTGTCCCACCTGCGACGTTCAAAACCGCATCGGGGAAAACGATACTCTCTCCTCGTTTGGCAACAACAACTCGTCCGGTGGTGGGATAGGTGGCTTTCGGCGCTTGCACCCGCGCTACTGTTTGTAGATTATTCAGTGTACCAGAAATATTGGCATTTGCTGATACATTTCCAATGGTGATGGAGGGTGAAGAGTTGTATACTTTTGCGATCGCATCCCCTGGTAAATTTTGTGCTTGCACATTCAACGCCACCCTACCTTGGGGTGCAAGCTGAAGTTGACCGCTAGCTGTTACTTGCCCTCCCACCTCTGGGTTTGCTTGAACTTTAGCAACATTTACGTTTAATGGGCTACCTAGAGAACCAGAAACTTTTGCGTTAGCAGATATACCACCAATATTAAGCGGAGTTGAGATACCGTAACCTTGAGCGATCGCATTTCCTGGTAAACCTTGAGCTTGAATACCTAAAGCTACTTGGCCTTGGGGAGCCAGTTGAACTTGACCACTGGCTGTAATTCTTCCACCTATTGGCGGCGTTACCTGAACACTATTAATATCAAGTTTCAATGGTTGTTTGCCAAGTGAACCAGTAACTTCCGCTTTTGCTGAAATATTGCCAACTGCGATCGGTAGAGCAACGCCGTAGTTACGCGCTAGTATATCCCCGGATACACCATCAATTTGAGCATTAAATATTACGTTATCTTTGGCTCCGATATTTGCTTGACCGCCTCCTGTGATTTGACCACCTGCTGCGGGGACTATTTTCATATTGGAGACAGCAATTTGAGAAGCAGTTTGAGATGCATTCAAGCGGAAGTCAGTATTGACGGCTGTGAAGAGAACGCGGTCAACTTGAATAGGTTTCGTATTGCTTAATGTACCGCTAACGACTGGTTGCTGTAATGCGCCACCTACCTTAATATTTGCTTGAACTTCGCCACTAGCTGCGACTGGCGAATTTACATTCAGCGTGTCTAAGATATTTTTCGCACTAACTGGTTTTATTTGAGCAAAGAGATTAAAACCTGTTTGGGTATTAATTGTTCCATTAGCCACAATAGGAACTTTGGCAAAGTTCGTATTCAGATTTTCTAAAGAAACTGTCTGACCTTGAAATATAAATCTGCTATTAAAATTAGAAACTTGCTGAGGAATCTTGGGAATTTTAGCAACAATTTGATTAGCCGTAGCTGTTCCTATAACGGCTATTTCTGACAGCTTGGGTGGAATTTGAACGCCTAAGTCAGCATCTAAGCGGCCTGCTTGCAAGGCAATTGGCAACTCAACTAATCGACTTATATCAGATGCTTGTAAATTTTGTGCTTGCAGCTTGAGGTTAGTTTGTTGAGCTTTGGTTTGTGTCTCACCAACGATTTTAACTGCGCCTCCCCTAGCCAGTTGACCATTGATGTCATAACCAATTCGTTGATTTTGATCAAAAAATCTGGCAATACCGCCAAATTGATTTAATATTACTGAGCCTTTCGGTCTAGTTGGCCCGGAAGCTGGCGATAACTCTACATTCCCATCTTGAATTTGAAGTGTCTCCAACTCAGTTTGAATAGCACCTTTTCCTTCCGCAGCCTTGACTTGGGCTGCAACCCAGCGACCATCCTGATCCTGTTGGATGTAAACATTGGGTTGAATCAACGTGACATTTAATGCAAGTTTTCGGGTAAGGATGAGTTGTAAGGGCGAGAACTGCACATCTAAGGCTTTTGCTACTACCTGATCTGGATC
>NZ_DASQZC010000155.1:0-22321 GCF_035638895.1 Nostoc sp.
AAAAGCTTAGAAACCGACTTACGTGCAGAATACCGCCGTCGCATTGAAATTATGCTACTTTTCGATGCAGGTGAATCTCAGGCTCAAATCTGTGAAGCTTTGGGATGTTCTCAAGAGACTGCACGCTACTGGATTACGATCGCACAAACAGGACAAGCTCACAAATGGAGCGATCGCTTGATGGGACGGCCTAAAACTGTGAATGAGCAATACCTTGATCGCTTAAAAGAATTGGTAAGCCATAGTCCGCGCCTTGCTGGCTATTCATTTGAATACTGGACAGCACAATGGTTAAGCAAGCATTTGGCAAAAGAATTAGGAATTCAGGTTAGCAGTTGTCACATTAACCGTTTGCTCAAGGAGATGGGGCTTTCCACGCGACCAAAAGGCAACACAACAAAGCAAGGAACCTTACACGAAAAAGATTTAGGTGCGCCTTTAAAAAAAAAACAGTACTGTTTGAAATAGTGAAAAAGTCATTAGTGATTAGTACCAATGACTAATGACTAATGACTAAATCGGCGGACGACTAAGCTAATCAGCATTTAAGTTGCATAATCAGCGCGGACAAGATACTCACCGCACAAGATATTAAGAAAATTTTAATATGCACATTTAGATGTGTTTTAGCTTATTCTTCCCACTGCTTGAAGGAATAGGATTTTTGTTGACACGCATAGGTATTGCTATGTCCCTACAGAGTGGTATATTTACCTGAAAATAGCTGTTTGTTCTTTCGCTAAAGCTAGCGCTTGATGAGCATTTCTAAACTTTGTTTCATCTGTAAATTTATGATCAAAACACTTTAAATAAGCTTCCAGATATCGAATACGTAAGTATGGATCAGCCGGACTCTCAAGAAAGGGTAGGTCAGCTTCAACCATAAACCGGATAGCCAACAAGGGGATAGGGCTACGAAGTGGACGAAAGTTTGGGTTGTGCAAACCAGGGCTTTCATTACGTTTATGAAATTCTCCTATCATTAGTCCTGACTCAACAAACAAAGGTTTAAGTTTTTGTTGGACACTATCTACTAGCTTAGGAGCATCTTCTATATGGATGTCAGGAAAGATAAGTAAAAACGCTCTATTTATTGCTAATTCATCCTCTTTAACTTCCATCTCAAGAAAGATATCTCGGTAGCGTCCAACAATTTCTTCTAATTGCTCTACATACAAATCTTTTGTGTGAATAACTGCCAGACGAATACTGTTTGACTTGAGAGAGTGAGGTACAAAAGGGCAAACTACGCCGGGTCTTCCTAAATTAGGATGAGGTCTTCCTAAAAAGTTTTTCACCCAATTCATAATTTCAATCAAGTAAGGAAGGTCTTCATTGTGCTGGAGTTTTTCGATTTCAAGAGTTGTATAAAGTTCCATGAGCTTGACTTCAATAGGGTAATTGTCTAATTCTGAATCCAAAATTACTTTGACAATATGATCTGTCTGAAACGACTTATTATCTAAGTAAATAAACCAAGCTTTGAACTCTCCTATTTTAGATTGATCTGTGGTTTTAGCGGCTAAAAATGCTTTAACATTTTTGTGAATTTAAAAGAGTTTACACCAATAAGTACACAAACATATTTCGCATCGAGCCAGTTGTATTCATTTATCTGTCCTTCGAGCAAGGCAGAAGGCAGAGGGCAGAAAAAGTTTTAAGCTATGCCTTTGTGCCTTGCCCAAAGCGGGTTTAAGACCCCCACTAAATTTACGATTTAGTGGTTTTCAATTAGAAGGGATTCAGATCCCCTTTAATTGCCTTCAGCATAGCTGCCTTCTTCAATTTTGAAATTTTAGGTAGAATACATCTGTATTATTCAGCAAATACTCATACTTTTTTACACTCTTAAGCTTCTATTATTTTTAATAAATATATTATAAAGTTTATGTGTAAATAGTTATTTTTACTGTAAAAATTTAGTGTAGATTTAACAGCAACCACACATTGAATATCAAGTTACTATAATTTAATCTAGCTAGATATTATAAACTAAACCTAATTTTACAAGCTGCATATTCCTTAATAGATAAAATCTAATGTATTATTAAGATAAGCTAGTACCGTTTCAAGAAGGGCTTAGACATCGGCAAAATCCATTTAGTAACTTATGAACTGGTCGCGTTAGAAATCTGAACTTTAAAAAGAAACTGAGCGGTGTCAGTGCCAATTTTAATAACTCAATTATCTATTGGAGGCAGCAGCCCCTAACAGGATGTTTGAAAAGTCTTATTGCTAATATCAAAACCTTAGAAACCTAACCCCCTTTTCGCTACAAGGTAATCAAGGTTTCAAAGGCTCTGTGCGTTTGCATAACGGCAGGCTGACGCCAACAGAGAGAGGAATGTAAGCCGAATAGTTGGTATAATTTGTGACTTTTCAAACATCCTATAAGGAAGCTACTTACAAAATTGGATATTTGTTTAATTGGAAGTCGCTTATTTCTCAACAAATTCTTTCACCACTGCCATAGCATCAGGAGGAATCTGCGTGATTAAGCGAAATGGAAATGCCGTAGTCGAAGCAAATTGGGCATAATCTGATGTCAGAAAAATAGCGTAGTTTTTAGCTTCTGGAGTCATCTGGAAAGCAAAGGCCAAAGCTATAGCTTTAACGTATTTGCGAACATCTGCTGCTTGTTCACCCACAACTTCACCACCACTAATAGGTGTATTTGGTTTTCCTATCTGATCTAATGTGGTAGTGGGGTCTTTTACACTCAGATGAGTACCGCCAACTATACCAACTAGCCATTTTGGGGATGGGATTTTGTCAAATCCCGCAATCTGTTCTGTTAAAGCTGGGGTGCTTTTATCTGCGGAACTTGCTAACACTAGGGTAGGAACTTGCACTTTAGTTAACCCAGTTTCGCCAAAAATCAGAGAAGTTGTAGGATTGAGAGCGATCGCCTGTTTTATTCTAGTATCCCGTAGTTGATAGGTATTTTCTGGTAGCTTTTGAGCGATGCACTGCATAACTTCTGCCTGACTGAAAGTAGTCAAGTTATTTTTACAGCGTTGTTTGAGTCGTTCGAGTTGTAACTCTGCTCCAGCAATTTGTAAAGCTGTACCACCACCAAAAGAATGGCCAATGACCATCGCGTTATTGGTTGCAAGTTTCCCTTGTAGCGGATGATTAGCCGTTTGGTTGAGCTTTTCTACTTCGTCGAGGATAAAACTAATATCTTGAGGGCGCTCCAAAAACTCCTGAGGCTTCATAACATTGGTTTTGCCTTGTAATGCTGAGTTAGTATTTGTCTGGTTACTACCGGGATGTTCTAAAGCTGCTACTACATAACCGTGGGATGCTAAATGTTCTGCCAGGTAATACAAGTCTGTGCGGACTGATGTGAAGCCGTGAGAAAGGACAATCAGTGGTTTGTCAGGAGTTGCAGCAGTTGACCAGTAAACATCAACTGGAATTTTACGGTCGCGCTTTTGGTCATTCAGGCTTAAGTTGAGTATTTTTACTTGAGCGGTTCCTGGTTGACTAGGATCAAAAGGGTAAGCAATCTGCGGTGTTGTAGAGTCCAGTTGGGGAGCGATCGCTAGCATAAATTGCTGGGTGCGCCAAAAAGCTGTATTCAAACTCCCTGCAACTATAAAAGCCTTTGGTAAATCAATTTCTAAACGTTTACTGGGATAAGCCGCGATAAAACTCAGTATAGAAAGGCCTTGCGGTGCAGTAGAACCTAATACCAATCCTGCTCTCAGTGCTTGCACCCCAGCTTTGTCCTTTCTGGCTAAGGCTGTAGCAAAATCACTGAGAATAGTTGTACCAATCTGAGTATTAACTAACCTATTAATGGTGACAACATTCATCGGTATATTCATACCCAACGCCCCCAAGAAGAAACGGCGTTGTTCTTCAGATAATCGTTTAGCGTAAGGCTGTAAACTCCCAGGCAATTCTCCAGTTTTTGCAGCCTTTTGCAACTCAGCAAGGGAGATGGTTTCTGTAAATAAACCGAAACGCACAACAACTGTATCAGCCGCAATGGCCGGAGTATTTGCTCCGAATTGTGTAAGAGCAATCGCGCCAAAAAAACCCGCAATTGTCTTAAGACTTCGCCAACTTCTTCTCATAAATATATACCAAGTGTTACTTACGGGAATATAACGGATATTTGTGTATTTGGCTACCCTAATAGTTATCTAGAAATAAAAGCAGATTTATGCATGAACTTGATACCGATGTCTACGATGGGTTATGACGCTCGTTCGCGTTGCCGTAGGCAAGACTCGCTATCGGCGTTGCACTGATCTCCTCAAAGCATCAGTAAATGCGAACAGAATTACATCAAAAACTTGAAGAATTCAGAAGTCAGAATCAAGACTCTCGTAGACTCGCTAACGCTTCGCTATCATTGGAGGATTCAAACTCATCACTGATTGAAGTCCACTATTTTTGGTCATAATTCATAATGAATTTTGACTCCTGAATTCTGTTTCGATAACAAAAGCAATGAATTGTAGAATTCATCACAGCTAAAAAAATAGAGGATAAATCAGTGTTGACAGCCACAAAAGCCTGATTACTTCTCAGCTAGGTTTAATACTGTAAGGAAAGTTTAGAACAGGGTAAGCGATGCCTGCGGCGGTAAACTACGCATCTACAATTTGAACTTTTCGTGGGCTGATATCTTGACTGCAATTTTTTTTACAGCAAAGTTTAACCGATTGCTTAATGTTCTGTTTTTGCCCTTTAGAAGGTGTTGCAGAGGTGTTGCCAGGGAATAGTCTTACTGCTTTAGTAGCTTATCATTACCCATCACATTCTACCAGCCACATCAACAATTTTTCTTGGCATTATGCATCGCAGACTCCGCTATATTTTGATTTTGCTGCTCTCTCTGAGTATTATTATACTGTGGTGGCCTGTGAATAATTCTGATTGCAATTCCGAGGCAATTCTTGCTGCAAAAACTACAAATTTCCAAGTACATGCTACTCAGGTTATAGTTCAGCCGTGGCGTGGTCGTCACCATGTATATGGGATTTTTATGATTCCTGACAAATACAAAAAAGCTCCATTTTTTGTATTAACCGTAAAAGATGCTGGCACTTACTGTTCAAAACAATTTGGTCAGATAAAAAACTATAATGATATCTTTGCTGAACCAGGAACTTATCTGGTGAGAAATTTTATTAGAACTCGAACGGCTCTGCGGCTGATTCTTCAAGGTTTGTACTTTCAAATCAATGATAAAAAGAATTGGACATTAACTTTCCCTCAATTAAAAACTAGTACCGCTACACGTAATTAGTCATTTATCCTTTAATTACGAATTACGTTAGCGTAGCGAAGCGGTAGCGTTCGCGCAGCGTCTCGTAGAGAGGAACGAGCGTCCGTAGGAGCGTCATTACGAATTATTCTGTCAGCTTGGCGATTGAGTTTCCAAAACTTCGTTTTTCTCTAACAATGCATTAGTAGCATTGACCACAATCTGTGCTACTCCCGTAAAAAACGATCGCTCAATAGTCGCTGGAACATCGCTAGGTTGATGATAGTGCGGAGTACGTAAATTTGCGGTATCTGTCACCAGCACAGCACCCACACCTTGATACCAAAATGGTGCATGGTCGCTGCGTAGGGTGTCTGGTGTCAGTAAACCTTTAAAAGGAATTGGTAGTGTTAGGACTGATGGCATTGATTTTTGTTTATTCAGAGCATTTGAGGGGAGCATCTGTGAGTTTTGAAAGGTACTCAGCAAAGGCAAATGTTCTGTATCACCGACTACTGCCAAAAAGTCGCCCTTGTCGCTAATTGGGGTAACAGGCAACCCCGCAGGGTATTTTTGACACCCAGCAGTGTAACATGCATAACCTACCATATCCATAATGATCGCTCCGCCCAAGTTTTGCAAGCGTGCTGTCTTGCTAACAAAAGCCTGACTACCCAAAAGTCCTGCTTCCTCTTGGTCAAAAAAAGCTAGCTGTAACGCCCGTGGCGTGGGACGAGAACCAAGCAACCGCGCAACTTCCAGCACCACAGCTACACCACTGGCGTTATCATCAGCACCAGGGGAGGAGGCAACAGTATCGTAATGCGCCCCTACGAGAATTGCTTTAGCGGCTTTGTTAGTTCCTACACGTTGGGCAAAAATATTTACACCCTCAGAGAACTTTTCCAATTTGGGCTTCCAGCCTAATTTTGTGAGTTCAGTTGTGATATAAGTGCGAGTAAGCGATCGCTCTGTTGTTGTGTAGCGCTGAAAATTCAACTTTTGGATATGGGTTAACAGTCTGTCAGCAGACACTTGCGGCACAGTGTCAACTTCCTTTGACTCTGGCTGTGGTTGGGGTGTTTCTACTGGAGTGCGTTCAACAATTACCGGTGAAGGATGCTGTTCAAAAAACGTGCTACCCCTACTACCCAGCACGGCAACTGCCATCAGCACCAACAGCATCAG
The DNA here is from genome assembly GCF_035638895.1 of Nostoc sp. Lineage (GTDB taxonomy): Bacteria > Cyanobacteriota > Cyanobacteriia > Cyanobacteriales > Nostocaceae > Nostoc. Next base: position 6,413 of record NZ_DASQZC010000155.1, read on the forward strand.
CCAAATCCATTTTTTCATGTAATTTATGCCTGTGTTCCAGACTTAGGGTAGCGCGAATCCTCAGTTATCATTAATTAGATGCTCGTCTAAATTATTGACATCCAATAAAAGAAAAAAGCTACTTACACGCAGGCTTTTTTCTCTAGAGTAAACATCAAGTTTGACAACTTGTCTTTTGACAGCGATCGCAACTTCACTTACAGTGCCCCACTAGAGGAGTGCTGAGTACTGAGCAAAGAAGAAAAGAATTTATTATTACTTCTTCAAAACCTTTATTCTGACACTCAGGACTCATGACTCAGAACTCAGGGCTTTTTTTATGGTAGATTTGTTGCTGATCGCGATCGTGGGGTTCCTGGGGAGTTTTGGACATTGCTTTGGGATGTGTGGCCCTTTAACAATGGCATTTTCCCTGTCTCATCAGCCGAAAACACCACCAACAGTCTCTTTGGGACGCACATCAAGCTTAGAAAAGTCCGGCACTTGGCAACAGCAATTAAAATTTCATATCCTGCTAAACCTGGGGCGGATGTTGAGCTATGCTCTAGTCGGTGCTGGCATTGGGGCGCTAGGTTCGGTATTGCTACAAGGTGGACAGTTAGCAGGTGTTGGTAGCGACTTCCGGCGCTGGATGGCAATTTTAACTGGCGTAATGCTGATTTGGTTTGGCTTAGGGCAAGTAAAACCTGATTTACTGCCGCGCATTGCTGTGTTACACCCTTTGTTACAAGGTAGTTTACACGATCGCCTCAGCACAGGAATGGTTAAGCTTTCCTTAAAAACCAAATGGTGGACACCAATGCTTTTGGGGATGACTTGGGGTTTAATGCCTTGTGGTTTCCTGTATGCTGCCCAAATTAAAGCTGCTGAAACTGGCAATTTATGGATGGGTGGGGCAACTATGCTAGCTTTTGGACTGGGAACCCTGCCCACAATGCTAGGTGTAGGCGTTTCCAGCTCTTTAGTAAGTAAAGACAAGCGGAGTCAATTATTTCGATTAGGCGGTTGGGTGACACTCATCATTGGCGTGATTACCTTGTTGCGGACTGGTGACACAATGGTAGATTACACCGGACACGCTGCCTTAATCTGCTTAATTTTGGCTTTAATTGCGCGTCCTATTAGTGGCTTGTGGGCATCACCACTGCGTTACCGCCGGGGTTTGGGAGTGGGATCTTTTGTGCTTTCTGTGGTTCACACCGTTCACATGATAGAACACTCATTGCAATGGAATTTTGTCGCCTTTTCTTTCCTGCCGCCAGAATTTCAGTGGGGTATGGCTGCGGGTGCTGTAGCATTGGTATTAATGTCCCCCGCCGCTTTAACGAGTTGGGAATCGTTGCAGAAATCTTTGGGCAAGCGTTGGCGACAGATTCATCTATTGGGTGTGCCAGCCTTGCTCTTGAGTGCCATTCATACTGTGTTGATTGGTTCCCATTACCTGGGTTCCTCGCAATCAACTTGGGGAAATAAATTAGCGGTAGTACTGATGGTAATTGTTACCCTCAATGTTTTGATGGTACGTTCGCGCTTTTTTTGGTCAAAGTTAGCCGTAGAAAAGTTTTATGTTCCCCCAACCAAATCACGGTAAATCATCTTTATTCTCTAGCTCCATCCCAACAAGCCAAAAACAAAGGTTTTACCCGCTCAAAGGCATTTTCTGGAATCAAGGAACAATAAAGTATTTATTATTCCTGAGTTGCTTAGTTATACCAATAGCTAATCTTGATCCTGCTTTTGCTCATAAAGTGGAGATATCTGGAGATGTCGGCGGCACCCTTCACATTGAACCAAACGATAATCCCCGTGCTGGAGAACCAAGCCAAGCCTGGTTTGCGCTTACCCGCAGAGGTGGAAGAGTGATTCCCCTGTCACAGTGTAATTGTCAGTTGGCTGTTTATGCACAACCTTATGCAGCCGGAGAGCCACCTCTTTTAGAACCACAGTTAGAACCTGTAGCAGCTGAACGTTATCAAGGTATTCCAGGTGCGGAAGTTGTCTTTCCCAAGCCAGGTATTTATCAGTTGCAACTCAATGGTAAACCAGTCTCTGGAGCAAGATTCAAACCCTTTGAGTTCAAATTTGAAGTTACTGTGGCAGGCGGTTCTACACAGAATATACGAAATCTGCGAGATATTAATGGTGATTTAGTAGAGGGTGAATCTCAGCAATTACCAATTTGGGCGATCGCACTTCCAATCCTCGGATTTATTGGCATCTTAATTGTCGTACTGCGAAGTATGAGAGGGAGTGGGGAGTAGGGAGTGGGGAATAAAGGGAGATAAATTGTTTAATAATAAACTCTCTTTTTTCCCCTGCCTCCCCTGCTCCCCCTGCTCCCCCTGCCTCAAGAGCTTATCCAAACCATATTGCCCCTACTCCCTACTCCCTACTCCCTCTTCTTACTTATGTCGCTTTTGATGCCACTGCCACGCATGAGCGACAATATCTTTGATGGATGGATACTGAGGTTTCCAGCCTAGAATTGTTCTGGCTTTCTCGCTTGCGCCAATGAGAATTGGAGGATCACCAGGACGGCGATCGCGTTCTTCTACTGGTATAGAAATTCCTGTCACCTGTTCGGAAGCTGCAATGACTTCTCTAACAGAGAAACCACTACCATTGCCCAAATTGAAAACTTCGCTATCGTTACCTTTTAATAAATATTCCAATCCCAAAATATGGGCATCTGCTAAATCGTTAACATGAATATAATCACGAATACAAGTACCATCGGGCGTAGGGTAATCAGTGCCGAAAATTGAGATGGATTCTCGTTTACCTAAAGCTGTCATCAGCACCAAGGGAATCAAATGGGTTTCTGGGTTGTGATCCTCGCCAAGCAAGCCACTGGGATTAGCACCAGCAGCATTAAAATAACGGAAACGCACTGATTTAAAACCGTAAGCAACATCAAAATCAGAAAGAATCCGCTCTACCATTAGCTTTGTAGCGCCATAAGGATTAATCGGATTTTGGGGATGGTTTTCTGGAATGGGTACAAATTCTGGTACACCGTAGGTGGCACAGGTAGAAGAAAAGACAAATTTCTTCACAGATGCCGTTAGCATTGCTTCTAATAGGGTCAAAGTACCAACAACGTTATTGCGGTAGTATTTAGCTGGATCAGTCACCGATTCTCCTACGTAGGCATAAGCAGAAAAGTGCATCACAGCAGCAATATCGCGGGTTTTAAATAGATGATCTAGCAAGGCGCGATCGCCTGTATCCCCTACTATTAGTTCTACCTGTAAAACCTTTTCTACCAAATCACGATGCCCATAGACCAGATTATCAAGTATGACAACGTTATAACCCGCTTGCTTCAGGGCAAGCACCGTATGAGAACCAATATATCCAGCTCCCCCCGTAACCAAAATGGTAGGCTTTCCAGGCGACATAGTTTTTCCTTTTGAGTCGATTACTTAATCAATTTAGTTTACCGGTACCATATTACTCTTCTGGAAAAATATAAATAATAGACGCAGTGTCAAAAAATTGCACTAAAATCACTACGACGGTAGTCATTAGGTGTGAGGTTTGAGGTATTTTAAGTCAAACAGTGCGATTACAATTTGGCAATAAAATAAATTCATTTCCCGAAACCTCTAGGTTGACCCTTACAAGTGACGCTCCTAGCGTCGCTAAAGCTAAGAAGTCGCTAGTTGTTTTATGCAGGGAAACCATGCACGACAGTTCCTCTTGGGAAGCCACTTCTTCTCTAAACAAGAGAAGTGGCGTGGAAATCCCAAGCAAAGAGGACTGTCTTACCACCACATTGGCTCACTGCACCAGAAAATTTGAGAGTTAATCTATGTTTCTATTGTTAAGCCGAGTATTGCTGTGGCTGCTGATTGGCACTATCGTATATTCTCTGTTCCAGCGATTTTATCCCTCTGGAAGTTTTGTAGGGCGATTAGTTCTAGTCGTTATCTTGGTAATCGTAGCCCTATCATTTCTTAACCCCACTGAACCTGCTGTAGCGTCGTTGTGGAGGGTGCTATCTTTTCCACTCAGACCTCTAGGAGCCTCTGTTTTACTGATGATTTTTGCAGCTCAGAGAATCAAAGGAGGCGGAATAGACAAACCAGGAGGATACTTAGTAGGCTGGGCACTAACAATTTTGCTGTTGGCAAGTACACCAGCAGTTGCCTATTTCCTTTATAGGGCACCTCTAGTAACTACTACACCAACATCTGGGACACTGGTGGCATTAGGGAAACAAACCACCGCAGCAAACATTTCAGATGTTACAGGGGATGGCATTTTTTCTTATAATTTGAGAGTGCCTCCCTATCTATTACAAGGAAATCCCCAAGATATTCGCGCACGCGGTTTACGACTTGAAGACTTTGTACCCAATGCGGAAACGTTGCAATTGACAACAAGAACTTGGGAAAGTTATCTCGCTGAAGTTTACAGGTTCATGCGTGTTCAGAGGTAATAAAGGTGAAGAAGGCAGGAGGGAAGAAGCAGGGGAGCAGGGAGCAGGGAGAATTGGGGAAAATCTTTTCCCCAACCTCTGCACCAATTCTTCTTTCCCCTCGCCCCTCCCTGCCCCAATTCCTCTTCCCTTCTGCCTCCTGCCCTATGCCTCCTGCCTTTCTCGATAACTATCCAGTTAAAAGAGGTAATAAAAGCTTAATTTACAAGCAATATTCCCTCTACAGAGCTGTCTTGTTGGACTAGCAGTTAATCTAGGATGATAAAGTTGCAAAATTGCTTTAATGGCAAAATCTCGACGAATCGCTAAACTCACTGCTTACCTACGTCCCCATTGGCGGGAGGCGTCTTTAGGCATTCTCGCTTTGTTGTGTGTCAATGCACTGGGCGTTTATATCCCCTTGTTGATTCGTGCTGGTGTTGACAAACTCTCCACAACCTTCGTCTTGAGCCAAATAATACATGACGTAGTAATCATTGTCTTACTCAGTTCGGCAATGTGGCTAATGCGGATGGCATCCCGTATTTGGCTATTTGGGGTGGGGCGACAGGTAGAATTTGACCTGAAACAACGGATTTTTGAACACTTACTCAAGCTGGAGCCGGCTTATTTTGCTAGTAATACTGCTGGCGATTTGATTAATCGGGCTACCAGTGATGTGGACAATATCAAGCGGTTATTGGGTTTTGCAGTTTTGAGTTTGGCAAATACCGTGTTTGCCTACGCCCTGACCCTGCCAGTAATGCTGGCGATTAGTGTAGATATCACAGTAGCCTCCCTGGCAGTGTACCCTTTTATGCTCTTGTTAGTGAGTCTGTTTAGTAATCGCTTACGCAAACAACAAGCAGCAGTCCAAGAACAACTCTCTGACATCAGCGAACTCATCCAAGAGGATATCAGTGGCATTGCCTTAATTAAAATTTATGCCCAAGAAGCAAACGAGCGTCGAGCCTTTGCCAAGAAAAATCAGCAGCTATTGACTGCTAACTTAGAACTGGCAAAAGTCCGAAATACACTGTTTCCGCTAATTGGCGGGCTAGCCAATGTCAGCTCGCTGGTAATCATCTGGCTGGGGGCGGCGCGGATGTCTTCTGGGACGCTTCAGGTTGGGGATTTTTTAGCACTGTTAATTTATGTAGAGCGTTTAGTTTTCCCCACAGCCCTTTTAGGATTCACAATTACGGCCTATCAACGGGGTGAAGTTAGTATCGATAGGCTTGAATCTATTCTCTCTGTCACACCAAAAATTCAAGACACAGCCGATGCCATACATCTACCTGTGGCTGAACTTAAAGGGGAAGTGACAGCTAAAAATCTCACCTATACTTACCCTGGTTCCACCACTCCATCGCTAGAAAATGTTAACTTTACCATTGCTCCGGGAGAAACTGTAGCGATTGTTGGGGCAATTGGTTCGGGAAAATCCACTTTGGCTAATGCTTTGCCGCGCTTGTTGGATATTGAATCAGAACAATTATTTTTAGATGGGGTGGATATTACTAAGATAGCGTTGACAGATTTACGAGGTGCGATCGCCTACGTTCCTCAAGATAGTTTTCTATTTAGCACTACAATCAAAAATAATATCCGCTATGGCGATCCAATTAGCGAACAAGAGCAGATAGAATCTGTTGCTAAACTTGCCCAAATTGAATCAGAAATTAACAATTTTCCCCAGCAATACGAAACTCTTGTTGGTGAACGCGGTATTACTCTTTCTGGCGGTCAACGACAACGTACTGCCTTAGCTAGGGCTATGCTGGTCAATGCTCCAGTGTTAATTTTGGATGATGCCCTCTCTAGTGTGGATAATCAAACAGCCACGCAAATCCTCAAAAATCTCTCTGGTGGTACTGTACGCAAAACAGTAATTTTCATTACCCATCAATTATCGGCGGCGGCTGCTGCTGATCGAATTTTTGTGATGGAAAAGGGAAAAATTGTCGAGACAGGCAATCATTTACAACTGTTGGAACAACAGGGTTTATATAGAACTTTGTGGAGCCAGCATCAAGTTGAAGAATTACTCCACTAGTACAACATTTAATATTAAAGACAATTCCTTATGCAGCCTGTATAATTTTTCATTACAATATCTGACAAATTACCTCTTTGAAGCTCATGCTCGATGATTTTTAATACAAACCTAAATCAAACTGGTAAAAAATCACTCTAACCTTTACCGCTCTAATAGAGGTGCAAACTGTGCAAATACCTCTGCCCCTGTTAGGTTCTTGGTTTCATTGGCAAAACAGTAATATTTAGGCTTTTCATCAATGAATATCTGATGATCGAAAACAAGACCTTCACAACTATCGAAGAGTCCAACGGGTATGAAATACTGGTTACTTTGTTTCAATTTGTAAAAGAGATGGGTACCACACTTCTTACAGAATCCACGTTCTGCCCATTCTGAAGATTGATAAACTCCGATATTTTCTTCACCAGAGAAGCTAACATCACTTTCACACTCAACTACTAACAAAGGGCCTCCACCCCAGTTGCGACACATATTACAATGACACGCTCCAACCTGATTACTCATACGGGTTGTAGAAACGTTTACTATTCCACACAAGCAGCTACCTTTTGCAATGCTCACATTAGACATATTTTTTTCTCCGATCCTAAAAATGCGCTTCAATTGCTCACCAAGTATAGCAGCCGTGGAAGCCCGAGTTTTGCGTTTATCGCGTGGAGTGTGACTCAATGGATGGGCTAAAGTACGAAGCCCATCCTACCGCGCTTGAGTGGAAACGTCTTATTTCTGTTTACAACTTGCGGTAAGTTCTAGATTGTAAAAAGTCCCTGATTTGGGATTAATCGAACGCAACTGCTGAATAAAAGCATTAAATGTTGTATTGCTTGTGCCGAAGCCAGCTTCAGCACAAGCAGATAAACCTCCTTCGATGGGAATAGATCCGGCTCTGGGACTATATACAATGAATTTATCGACGGTGCTAGTTCCGACTGCAAACCCGATAACCTGGCGAATTGTTCGCAAAGCAGCATTATCTAAGGCACCACCAATACTGCCAATACTGATATTAACCGCACGACTTTCAGCCAGAGCGGGCGCACTAATCGATAATACTGCCCCAACAATCATCAAACAGGTGAATTTCTTCATTCTCCTCTCCTCCAAAAAATTGAAAAACTAAATAATTAGGTTTCGACATGGATAAAGTAATCACAGACACGAGCCATGTAAGGTTTTCAGACATGCTTGTGTGTGTAAACTACATAAATCTATGATTCTGAACTTTTGAGGATTACTTCAGCATTACGTCTTTCCTTTTCTGAAAAATGTTAATTTATTAATAATTCTTTACAAAATCGTGTTTGCAGACAGCCAGAGGTCTGTCTAATCAGTATTTAAGGATTGAGACTTAAGCACAGTTAGAGAAAAATATGACTAAACTCATCTTGATTACAGGCATAAGCAAAGGTCTAGGTTATGCCATGACCGAGGGTTTTATTCAACAGGGACATACTGTTATTGGTTGCGCTCGTTCATCAGATGCTATCGATAAAATACGCCAGAAGTTTAGTGCGCCCAATGATTTCACATCTGTAGACGTGGCAAATGAACAGCTTGTAAAAAAATGGGCAGAACACGTACTTCACAAATATGCACCGCCAGATATAGTGATTAATAATGCGGCAATCATTAATTACCCAGCACCTTTATGGGAAATTCCATCCGAAGAATTTTCTGATCTAATAGATATCAATATCAAAGGAGTAGTGAATATAATTCGCCATTTTGTACCAGCAATGGTGAAAAACAAACGGGGTATTATTGTTAACTTTAGTTCTGGCTGGGGACGTTCGACTTCAGCCCAAGTTGCACCATACTGTGCTTCCAAGTGGGCAATAGAAGGATTAACCCGTTCTTTGGCACAAGAATTGCCGACTGGTATGGCAGCTATACCTCTCAATCCAGGGATTATTCATACAGATATGCTCTCTATTAGCTTTGGAGAAGAAGCTGCTAATTATACACCAGTGTCCGATTGGGTATTGAAAGCTGTGCCATTTATTCTCAAATTAAAACCCAAAGATAACGGGATTCCCTTGACTGTACATTAAAGAGTGAATCTCAATTGCGATTGTTGCGATTAGGTGTTGGCAGTTGAATTATCTCAGAAAAACGTGAATACTTAACTGCATCGGTAGGGGGATAATCCGCCGACACTGCAAGTAACCCAATTTTTATATCCTGGAAATAAATCACACCCCCAATACGCCCTTCAACTTGGAAAGCTCCATGAAATAAATGATAGGGAGCTATGTAGATCAGGAAAAAGTCAGTAATCTTGATTGCCCTGTCAAACATTTGCTGACAAGTTTTGTGGAGGACAGCATCTAAATATTCATTATAAACAGACTCACCCAGGTCAGTGAATTCTGGCTTATCCGCAAAATGATCCATATAAAATGACCAAATATCGGACAAGTCTGCAACGTCCGTCAGTTTTTGCTTAAGTTCCTGCAATCGGTCGATCTTCATAGTGTGCATCTTGAGGAGATGGGACAAACAGACAGCACTGTTAAAACAGTTATCAATTATATTAGTTATCAGTATTGAAATAAATCTAATTTTTTCTTAAACGGCTTAACATCCAATCAAATCTTGTTCCAGCCAGTGCCATGCTATCTAAAATATTAGAATCTAGTTCATCTTCATGTTCAACATTTTCATCCAGTGATTGACCTTTGCTATAAATGCGTCTGCCATAACCAAGCCGACTGTGTTAGAGATGATGATAATCACAAAGATAGTATATGTATGTTTATTCCTCTTTTTAATGATTGCTTTGTTTAGGCTTATAAAGAAGCCAACTGAGGCAAATACCTTCCAAGGAACTGAACACCAGACAATCAGAGTTTTATTTATTGGCAACAGCTATACCTATGTCAATGACCTTCCTTGGTTGACACAACACTTAGCTGAGTCGGCAAAAGAAACTAGAATGCTCGAAACTGAAATGGTTTTGGTCGGTGGAGCTACGCTCAAAAGCCACTGGAAACGTGGTAAAGCACTCAGGCTATTGAGAGCCAAACGATGGGACTACGTAGTACTTCAAGAGCAAAGTACCTTACCGATTACCAATCCCAAGGAAATGTACAAGTACGCCAGTCTGTTTGATGCCGAAATCAAGCGAGTGAATTCCCAAACAGTATTCTACTTGACTTGGGCAAAGCAAAATCAACCAGAAACGCAACAGGTATTGACCGATTCATACATGACAATTGCTAAAGAACTGAAAGCCAAAGTTGCACCTGTTGGAATAGCTTGGCAAAAAGTTCAGGAAGCTAATCCGAAATTGAACCTTTATAGTCTCGATCAAAGCCACCCTAGTCCTATTGGTTCATACGTAGCAGCTTGCGTATTTTATACGACTATTTTACAGAATAGTCCGGTAGGGTTAAGCCGCCGTATATACAGTAGCCAATTTAGTACCCCACAAGAGGGCAACAGACTGGAATTGGAAAGTTTAAGTGAAACAGATGCTGAAATAATTCAAAATTTGGTTGAGCACATCGTCAGGAATATTTGATGAAGCTAGTGTAATCTGGCATGATTACCAGGTTAGTTTTTTTGGGTATGTGGGTAGTATAAATTACCGAAACAACTAATTTGGCAGATGCTGATGTTCAAAAGTAAATTATCACAATCCCATGCTTGGGGCGAATTTTCCACCTTGAGGTTAATGCATCGCCATATTGGGGCGATCGCAGTTCTAATTATAATTAGCTTACTGAGTTCATTGAGTGGAACACCAGATCGTCATACCATTTCTAACTGCTGGGAAGGCTTTATCTGGGGATTGGCAGATCCGGTAATTGGCTTGAATTGTTTAGTTGGTATTGTTGCTATTGGCTTACTCTCATCTGTATTTGTTCGTGGTGCTGCGATCGCTGGATGTTTTGTCTTAGCATCAATCTTGGGGATTGTAATTCATACATTCCAGCTAAATTTACCAGGCACAGAAATAGCGATCGCCATTTCTACCATTCTTTTTGGTACTATGCTAATGATGCCAAATCAACCAAACTTTATAATACTTGCTCTGGTGGGCATCAGTGCTGGTTTATTTCAGGGTTACGCTGATGCCGAATCGATTATTGGTGCAGAAATTATACCATTAATTGCCTATATACTAGGCATGACCTTAACTCTGTTTGCGGTTGCCATGAGTGCCAGAGAAATTGGTACTGCGATGGGTATGGGAGAAATAAACCGAATTTTACCCTGGAAAATTAGCATTACTGGCTTCGCTTTGTGTGCGATCGGCATTGTGTTTTTGAGCAATTCGACAATCTAAATAACATATTTCAATTCAGTGGAATACATTCATTTGTGGGGGCGTACACTTAGCTGTACGCCCCCACTACGTCTTCAGACTGAAAATTGTCCAGTAAGCAAGCAGTACAGAGTTTTAGTAAATAAGCTGATGCACCTCTGCGCTAATCTAGAGGCTATATATAAATAAAGAGTTATGACACCTGAAGAAATTGCTGGTACGCTAACAGAATTATTTGGCACATCGGATGCTGCTGCATTGGCGCAGCCCGTCGTAGAGATCGCTCCTGGATCGTGGCAAGTAGACACTTCAGCTTTCCGGCTGTTGGTGCTGCTTTCTGAAGATAATAGTTGGTTGCGAGTTTTACTACCTATTGTACCTATCCAAGAAGCCCAACCATTTTTAGAACAGTTCCTAGAAGCCAACTTTGATGACACTCAAGAAGTACGTTACGCTTTGTTTGAAGGGGTAATTTATGGAGTATTTCAACATAACACTAGCACTTTAGTGGGTGCAGATTTATCCAATGCAATTAATCGACTTGTATCTCTCCATGAGGCTGGATTAGATAATGTCTTTAATCGACTAATTGAAAGCCGTATCCGGCAAATTATTCAGGCAGCAAAACAGCAAGGACAATCTCTGCAAGCTACTATGCAAACTTTGGAACGCTTTTACGCAGAAGGATTGATGGGTGAAATAAATCAAAGCTCAGAGGCGCGAGAAGAAGTTTTAATTGCTTGGCGGCGTCAGTTAGAACGTTTATGGAATGAGGGTTGATTTCAATTTTTAATAAGGATTTATATCCGCACCACGTTTCCATATAACCAATTTACAGATATATATATTTATCATGGATATCATTGAAATCCTCAAAGAAGACTATCAAAGATTCCCAATAAATCAAACTTACAGCATTTACGCTCCAGACGTTTATTTTCAAGATCCACTAAATAAATTTTATGGCGTTAAACGTTATAAGAAAATGATTAATTTTATCCAAACTTGGTTTTTAGATCCCAAGATGGACTTACATAATATTCAACTTTTAGGAGACACAATAAAAACTGACTGGACACTCAGTTGGAATACTCCTCTTCCCTGGAAGCCACGAATCTCTATTCCTGGTTGGAGTGAATTAAGTCTCAACTCTGATGGTTTGATTGTCTCCCATGTCGATTATTGGAATTGCTCACGTTTAGATGTAGTGAAGCAGCATTTATAGAGCTTCTGGGTTGAGTCCAATAAAGCCTATTAGCCTTGGGAAGTAAGATTCCAAGCTTCTCTCCTTTTAGGCTATGGTGTACACACAAATCCTAAAAACCTAGTTTCTTAAGGCTTTACTAAGGCTTTACGATCAACATGGCAACATTTATAACTAACATTAAATTAATCGTTCAAAAAACCAGATACTATATCTGAATTAAGAGAAATTACTCAGATTTATATATTAGTTTTTTAAAAAATAAAAAAAATATTCACTAATTTTACTGAACCAGCAACAGCCTTACTAAGCCAAACTAGCTTTAGAACCCTCTCTAACGAATATATTTATGTCCCATCCAAAACGTAAATCAGTGTTTTATAAAAAGCTGAATTTAGTTCGGCTGGACTGAAAATAATTCATTCAAGTATGGTTAGATGATAATTGCAATTTGCGAAATATAACTCAATTAATTGAGCAGTTCCGCACTATGCTTGATGCTTATAACATCACTCTAGCATGATTGACTTTTCCAAAAGCAAAGAGCAAACCCCACTTGTTTATTAAAACTATTCCTTATCGAGTGCTGTGATACTTTTAGTGGGCTTTACTTACGCAACTTCTTTTATTTACTGATGCTCTTTGATAAAGAAGCTTTAGGTGTAGTTAATATCAAGCAATATCATGCATATCTTATTATGCATTTTGTAGTATAGTCTCACCTTTGGTGGTATTGAAAATCGCAAATTTCAGCATTTTCAATAATTTTGCTTGTCTAATTTTTAATTAGACCTTATAGTAATACCGTGTTTTTCCTGACAATTTCTCGGCAGATTTTTACCATGATTTATTCTCACAAATTGCAGAACTATTTTGCAGCTTTCTCTTTATCTGTAGTATTAGTAGCTGATTTAGCAATCACACAAAAAACTCATCCAGCTTTTGCCCAGACGGTAAATTCATCTATCGGTAATGGTGTAACATTCAGTTGCAATGATAGTGAAGCGACTATCATTGCTAAAAATGGCCCCAAAGTAGTTTATGGAAGTACAGCCATTTACATTGGTTATCAGCAAGTCTCATCTAATAACAAAAACCCTGTGACAATCCGTTTCAATAGTGGTATCAAATCATGGTGTAGAACTGATTACGAAACAACCAATGACGACGGTACAGGTTACGGATTGTATTGGGATGGAGCGAATGTTTTATATGGTGTTTACTCCTCTACTGGTAGCCAGACTGGTAATGATTTTCGCCGCTTTGCAACTGGGCGTTGGTTGTCTAGCTATGGTAGCGGAGGCGGGCCAAAAGTCGCAGTTATAGCCCGGATTAATCCAGCCAATGGCCAAGTTGACTATGCTACATTTTTATCTGCCAAAAGGGCGGATAATGGAAATACTAACTCTTTTGTTGTGCAAAATCTATCATGGAATGGCACAGATTTGACTGTGCAGGCAAAGTCATGGTGGACTCCTCGTGGCGCTAATACAAATTCCATGACTTGCACTGGTTCATCACCTTATCAATACACAGCAGTATTCACTGGCGATTTAACAAAGGTGAACTCGGCTTCAGCTCCTACGTGTAATTAAAGGCTAATGATTCAGCTATCAAACTGCAACGCGAGAGTCATTAGTTCTTGAGATACCACTCCGTCAGAGAACATGGTTTGAATAATAACGGTTCTTGACCTAGTGAAGCAGGACTTACGCACTCAGATCCCCCAACCCCCTTAAAAAGGGGGCTTTAGAAGTTCCCCCCTTTTTAAGCTACGGTGTACACACAAGTCGGAAATATTAGTCTGTCAAGAATAATTGACGAGTACATTCTCTGTAGAGACGGCGATTTATCGCGTCTCTCTAACGCGTACTGTTTGGCGTAAAGATAGTGGGTGATTTAGTGAGAAGCGCTATAATCAGGTTTTTCAAACACCATTAAATGCTGTTGAGGTAACAAGTTTTTAGTTTCACGCCAAACCAAACCAACAGCTTGCATTTCTTTGCGGACTTGCTTTTGAGTCATTTTGTGCAGACCTTTAATCGTGATAAAGGGATTTTCACCCCGGTACTCAACCAGCACTACCCGACCGCCTGGTTTAAGCGCTTTCACAATTCCTTGCATCACTTCTTGGGGATACTCAAGTTCATGATAAGCATCTACCATCAAAGCTAAATTGATACTTTCAGATGGTAAGTTTGGGTTACTAAGAGTTGCCAAAACAGGCTCAACATTAGTGATATTTTTCTCTTTTTTGAACAACTCAATAATTTCCAACATTTCTGGCTGAACATCTACAGCCAATACTTTACCTGCTGTTAATAGCGGCGCGATGCGAAAGCTTAAGTAACCTGTACCAGCGCCAATATCTGCCACTACATCGTTAGGTTCCAAGTCGAGAAGGCTGACTACCTTACTTGGCTGTTCCTCTCTCTCCCGGCTTGGACGTTCTAGCCAGCCAGCGCCTGTGTATCCCATAACTTTGGCGATTTCGCGCCCCATGTAATATTTGCCGATACCATCTGGACTATGGATTATCCGTTGTTCATAAACAGTGCTGGATGAAGTCGCGGCTTGTGCTGTTAGGGTTGGGTTCAGCAGCAAGTAACTTAATATCACAACAAAAGTTACTATAAAGTGGAGAAAATTTAACATTTGGTTATGACTGATCTAGATAGTTATAAGCAGCAACTAAAAGAATTCTATGGTAGTAGAACGACTTACGACCATGAGAAAGGTACTCGCCATCCTTTAGAAGCTTGGCTTCTACTTGAATTTGTTCCATTAGATTCGGGACAGAAAATCCTTGATGTGGCAACTGGAACAGGTTTACTTGCAATTTCTGCTGCTGAAAAAGTTGGTTCAGATGGTTATGTGATTGGGATTGATATGACTCCTGGAATGTTGCATCAAGCAAGACTTAAAATTACAGCAGCAAAATTACAAAATATTGAGTTGATTGAGGCGGATGCAGAAGATTTTAACTTTAGTGATAATAGTTTTGATGTTGTCTTTTGCTGTGAAGCCATTGTACTTTTTCCTGATATAATTGCTATTTTAAAAAAGTGGCATCGCTTCTTAAAACCCGGAGGATTTGTGGCATTCACTTGTCCTCCCGAAACAGCTTATATGGCATTTCTTCAGCAGAGGATATGCGCTAGAGTTTTGGGCGTGTCATTACCACACATCCTTGAACCACTGGGAACTCCAGAAAAATGTCGAAATTTGCTCAATCAGGCAGGTTTTAGAGATATTGAAATTAAGATTGAACCATCAGGACGTTATCGCCCTCTTAGGGATAACAGATTATCTGAAACAGTAATTAATATAAATTTTAAAGGTAATCCACTGTTGTCAAAATTATCACAAGAGCAATTAAATCAGTTGCAAGTTGAGTACAAAGCAGAAATTGAGAAACTAGCAACCGAGCAAGGCATTTGGGAAGACACTACAAAGTTTTTTGTTCGCGCTCGAAAATAAGTTGATGAGCTTTACTGCTGAACTGACCGATGAGGGCGATCGCTAACTCCAGTCAAGGAAATTGCCCACGATCTGCTCGAACAGCAAGCAGAAATTGGCCACAATCTAGGTGCTGTAGTTCAATTACTTGAAAAGCGCTCTAATTCGTAGCGAATTCTTTGCTTACCTCTGCGCCCCTCTGCGTTTAAATTTCAACTCTCAATTCGCCACGATTTTAAGTAACTACGCAAAATTAATTACAGTCATTGCGAGCGTTCGCGCAGCGTCTCGTAGAGAAGCAAAGCAATCCCAGCCCTTGCGATTGCTACCCTTCGGGAAGGCTTTGCCTACATTTCGCTTCTCTACGAGACGCTACCGCGAACGCTGCATTCGCAATGACATTGTGTAATTAATTATGTTTACCTACTTAGGCAAAGCAGTACTAAGCAAACTTTTCTTTAATGATTTGACCTTAGCGCGAACCTCTGGAA
>NZ_DASQZC010000156.1:0-3567 GCF_035638895.1 Nostoc sp.
TAATGTGCAAGCAGTTTTATCAAAACCGTATACGGCCAAAGAATTATTGCAAACTTTACACCACCTATTTAGAGGCTAGTAAGGACAAGGGGAATAACCTATGCCTAATGCCTAATGACTACTCCCTCTAAACCTCTGCGTTTTACTTTTAACCCTCAATTCGTTATAAAACTTAAAATTTTTCCTTAGCAGATAACATCTGTAAAATCTTTTCTACATGATCCAACTCTCCAACGATTCGCCGAATTGGGTGTGGCCAAACTTTGACAAGGGTAGGGGTTGCAGAAACCTGATTGAGTTCTGCTTGTTCTGGATGAGTTAAAACATCAATCACTTTCAAAGTATAAGGATGTCCCAGCGATCGCTCCAACAATTCGTGTAAATTTTGCAGAATGCGTTCGGTGGTACTGCTATGTCCGGCAACAAACAATCGCAGAACATAGCCTTGTGTCATGGCTTCCTTTTTTTGTACTATTACTGGTTGGTGGTATTTTGGCACAGGTTCAGAAAGGTCTAGACGAACAATTAAGTCGTGATCCTCCCAAAGCTGCGGGAATGAGGAACGATAACTTGTTAATACCATGCGATCGCACAATCCCTCTTGCCAAGGAGCTGCTTGCCATACTAACTCCCCTGTAGCAAAAATGGCATTAAGCAAAGCTTGATGTCTAATTACAGCCGGATAAGCTTCAGCAAAAGTACGCACTTTTTGAGTACGTGGATCTAACCAGTGGTCAACAGTTGCAGTATAACAAGGCACTAAAAAGTGCGGTGGCTCTGATAAATCTAAGATTTCTTGTAAAGCCGAACACAAATGCAAATGCCATCGACCTTGCTTGCTAGGGTCGATGCAGTAAATTAAATCTCCTCCAGGTGTAAATAGGGCAATGCCTTTAAACAACTGGGGTGTAGATAGTTTATTTGTCGTTAAATTATTCACAGAAGTTAGGAAGCTAAAAGTAAAAAATTCTCTCTTTTACCTTTTACCTTAGCTATAACCGCAACCAGGATGACAAAGATATTTGGGGGTGGGGAGTGGGGGATGAGGGAGCAGGGGGAGCAGGGGAGGCAGAGGAGAATAATTAATAACAATGCCCAATGCTCCATGCCCAATGCCAATCTTAAACTCGACCTCTGAGAAACTGTGCCATTTCGTTAGGAGTTGGTGACATTTCCAAAGCAGTCTCTTCTGTGATGCGACCGTCTTGATAGAGATTGAGCAATGACTGATTCATCGTAATCATGCCGTCAAAGCCAGCTTGTTTCATCAACTCGCCAATTTCATCATACTTACCATCTTTGATCCATTCTTTAATAGCCTCAGTATTGATCAACACATCGTGGAAAGCAGCCCGCTTCCCGTCAGTTGTACGGCATAAACCTTGGGCAATTACTGCCACCAAAGATTCAGATATTGCCACCCGCATTGCATCCTGTTCATCACCAGAGTAGAGATTGAGAATCCGCTCAATGGTTTTGACAGCGCTATTGGTGTGTAGGGTTCCCATAACTAAGTGACCAGTCTGAGCGGCTTTTAGAGCGGTGTTAACTGTTTCCTTATCCCGCATTTCCCCCACCAGAATCAAATCTGGATCTTCCCGCAAAGCCGCTTTCAAAGCGTTGTCAAATTTCCGGGTATGCATTCCCACTTCCCGTTGTTTGACTAAAGACTTGCGGCTTTGATGGATAAATTCTATCGGGTCTTCAATGGTGATGATATGCTTGGCCATCTCCTTATTGATGTAGTCAACCATCGCCGCCATTGTAGTGGATTTACCAGAACCAGTGGGGCCAGTCACTAAAATTAAACCTTTGTGATGATGACAAATATCCCGAAAAATTGGGGGTAATCTCAACTGTTCCATAGTCAAGATTTTTAGCGGAATCAACCGCAACACCATTGCAGGCCCTCTAAGAGTGCCAAAAACATTAATCCGCACGCGAGCAAAGTCATATTGAGTTGCTCCGTCAAATTCTAAATGTTCTTCAAAGCGCTGAATTTCTGCCTCACTCATCACCTCCCGCAACCAATTCATAAAAGCTTGTTTATCTGTTTCTGGATAATCCATTGATTGAATTTCTCCTCGGGTGCGGAAGCGGGGTACTTCACCTACGCCTAAGTGCAAGTCAGAATATCCCTGATCGTAAGCTTCTCTAATTAACTTCTCTAAAGTGGGCCCCGCACTGCTGTTTTTAGGAAGAACTGAAGTAGGTATTGATGGTGGACTAACCGGACGATGACCTGCTAGAGGAACGTTGCTACTCCTATCTGACATATCCAACGTTTGTGTCATCTGCCTCTGGGTGCTAGAGGTTGGCGGTGGTGGCGGTGGCATTGGTGGCAGGTTACGTCCGGCAGCAGAGTTAGGATTTAATGGAGACTGTGATTGTGTCATATATCTTCACATTTGGCAGTTAAAAAGTTGAATTAACGAGAAGTCAAGTCACGTACTTCGATGACTTTTGGAGAGTGCTTGCACCCAAGCTTTAGTGGTGATGAAATGGATTGAAACTCTAGAACTATGTTCAATCCATTTCATCCACCTCAATTTGTATCTTTTTTTTACTGGAATTCCACTAGTCAGATTACTTAGATAAATTATTTAACCTATCTACACTGGTTTAACACACGGAAGGACTCAAACTCCTTCAGAAAAAATACATAGATATATTAGTAATTAATGATACTTTCAATAAAACATAAATATTCTCACCCCTTAGATGAGAAATTTATCCCACGCATGGACAAGAATTGCCAGCAATTAACAGCACAAACACTAGCAGATCATTTATTCAGCCCATTTATGAATTATGAGAACCAATACTAATTTTTATAAGAAATGTTAAGCTCAATAGGAGTAATATCGTGGGGATCAACGTTAAAAGCTCATACCTTTTAGCTTATATATCTGAAGGCAGATGCATAAAACAAGTTGTTTGACATAGATGTAAACGTTGACTTTTCATTCATAATTACAAAAATTTAACTGTAAACTTTAGTAAACAAATGCTCATTTTTCTAATTAGTTTTTATATACTGAATTTCACGTAGAGAAACAAAATCAGTTTACTCGCCAAAAGCGAGATATGACTGAAAATTAAAATTCGTTGTGTATTTTTGGGAGGAAAAGTCATGGTTTCTGCTCAAAGCTCTAATCTAGGAAAGACCTACTCCTTGTTGATGATTAAAAGCTTTTTAATATGGACTTTTACATTAGCAGTATGTTTGTTGGTTGTCGGTTTTCCACTAGTTGTCTTGATGGCTACGGTCGGATGTCTGTTGTCGATCATCTTACAATCGGTGATGCCTGTTAGTGCTGTTTTGCTTGTTGCAGGCGCTTTAATCATGTTTAATGTCATGGCAGTTGTATTGGCTGCGGGTGTACTAACTGTTAAAGGAGTTCATCCTAGTGAAATTAAATGGTTAAGCTGGTTGCATGGAGAGGCAGACCAAATGCAGGCTACTGTTTACGCTGCTTGCCCTTTAACTTGTGAGATTAAAATGTAGTCATTACAGGTGAATACGACAAACAGTGCGTCTGCCCGGTTAAGCCGGGTTTTTTCATG
>NZ_DASQZC010000157.1:0-4048 GCF_035638895.1 Nostoc sp.
TTGGGTATTTTGGGAATAATTTCTTGGCTCTAACCAGTCTTTGAGCCAAGTAGAAATTTGACCATCGTGGGCGAGGTGGCTAGATTCCTCTAATTTGGAGCTTAGTTTTTCTGCTATGAGGATTTCAGCCGTTTGGCGGGACCGCACTAAGGGACTGGTGAGAATCAAATCAAAGTTTAAGCCCAATTTAACAAGTTTCTGAGCAACTTTCTCAGTTTTTTGCCGTCCTTCTTTAGTAAGGCTGCGCTCCTCATCCTTGATGCCTAATCCCTTGTCTTCGGCGATGCCATGACGAATTAAATATAGTTCCATACTTTGAGTTCTGTTAGCATAGCGGGGCGTAGCCCGTGCTTAGTTAGGATTTACGTCTGCTGTCAATTAACCTATCCTAATCTTAATCATTATTACGTATTTGTTGATCTGCCATCTGTCCGGTGCAACGCGGTGTTAGGTGTTCTATGTTACAGATATAGCAACAGGTTTAAACCTTGAATAAATCTGTAATCCCGTTGGTTTTTTGTGATAAACGGGTAATTCCAAACTATTGCTGTAGCTGCAATGAGACTATCAGGAATGGCCAAATTATGACTGAGCCGATAAGACCGCAATAAATCAACTGCTGTATCAGATACAGCCTGGTCAATCTTAATGATGTAAAACTGCTTGAGGAAATTTAAGAGTGTTTGTAATTCTGCTTTATTACGACAACCAACCATTAGTTCCATTTGTGTGATTATGCTAATTGCCAAGCCAGAACTCGTTTTCAGATTTTGCAAACACTTTACTGCTTCGAGAACACCGCTACCTGCATCAATTAGAATATCAGTATCAACGATGGTTGAGTTAGTCATGTGATGACCACTCATTTTCTCGAACACCACGCACCCAAGCAGTGCTATCAGCTAAATCTTGGCGATCGCTCCACATCCCAATAAAGCTATCATTTATCAAGTCAATATCTGGCCATTGAGAACTAGGTTCAACTACTCCATATCTTTGCCGCAAAAAAGCAATAAAGTCGATTACTTGACGCTGTGCTTCAGCAGGAAGAGATAAAAACTCATTAAACAATTCTTGCTGTGTCATTCTTATGCCTCTCAAAAAGCAGAACTGATACAGATTTTAACGCTATGTCTCAGCTATTCACTCAGATAGCGCTAAAATATCGAGCAACACAACGCTGTCAAACAACACGCGCTTCAACTATATTTTTAGTCTAAATAATCAACATAAGTTTCTATCGGATTTTCTTGTTCTAGCTGGATTACACCTATTAAACTCTGAACCCAAGGATCAAGGTCAGTTAAAGGTTCTAAGGTGGGACTGCCAGCAATAGACGATAGAGTTTCTTGTTGAATTGATGCTAGAACAGACTCAACTAAATGCCAACGTTCTTTAATTGGTAATTGCAGCACTTGTTTTTGTAGTTCTAGCAATGTTAAAAGTTTCGATAACTCTTGCTGAGTCATCTTTGATACCTCTCAGAAAAATGAAGATGGTTTTGAATTATTAAATAGTAGAACACCATTTACACTGATCAAACCTCTGTTTCAAATACTCCTGCTTGGGATGGTAAATTTTATCTTCTGGAACTCGTAACTTTATCCCCTTAATTGTTCGATACTCAGTGGTTTGAAGAATAGGGGAAATATGCACCATCATTGTTTTTGGATTAATGGCAATGAGGTTTAAATCAAATAACGTATGCAAATCAGCACGTAACAACAAACCATTTGATGGGTGATTATTTTCGGTTTCAATATAAGGAATAATGTGGGCAGCTTCAAGTGCAGCATCAGCATCAAAATTTGTGATAGCACACTTACTAGAATAAGCATCTAGCAAAGACTTACGAAACTGTTGTTGCCCCTGTCTCCTAACTATTGATACAGTAATTTTTTGACGAGCCTCGGCATCACTTTTAAAATTGAAAAACTTTTGTTTGTCAAGTTCTTCTCTAGCAAGTAATAGTTCATTAGTATCTAGCGATGGCTTCGGCTCCACCGACGGTATTTTAGGCTCCCTGTTCAAAATTGATTCACAAGTCTTTATCCTCTGAATTGCTTTGACATATTTGGAATCAACTTTTAAGGCTAATTTATAATTATCGATTGCAGCTTGATACTCCTTATTTTGCTTAAATGCCTCTCCCTTATCAAAGAAAATGTCAACAAGTCTAACTCCTCGTCTTTGCCTTTGTTGTATTAGGGAATGCTTCTCCCATTCTGAATTTAAAAAGTCAGATGCTTTGCTATTGAATCTACGTCCGCTTGCTCCAAAATTAAAATTTATTCCCTGAAATTGAGGTAATCTTCTTAAATCCTTTTGTTCCAGAGGAAAATCAAAGTCAACAACTGAATCTATTTGGACATTAACGGCAAAACATCTCCCATCGTAGGATATATATGCTGCACTTAAATCTGAATATTGTTTTCTATCTAAAAGCTTTAATTGCTCATCGTCTGGTGCTGCAATAACATGACCAGCAGCAATAAAGCCACTAGGTTCATTGCCAATATTTCCGCTTCTCTGAAAGTAAGCTCTATCTCCAACCTGTATAAATCTAGAATTCCAGCAACTCCAAGATGTTTCGTAGTATTTTCCTGACGAAATTTCTGATTTTATCAAGCCAGGAAGTTCACTATTTTTAATGATTCCTTTCCCACTGTAATATTCTGCCTCACCGTTGCAAAGAAAAATTATAGTTTCCATCAGAAATAAAATTGACTAATCATGATTGTCATGATGCTAGCCATTTATAATACTAAATATAAGCCGTATATTTACCCAATTTAGAGTATGGTGTAGCAGTTATTATAGGGTAAATAACTTTACGATCATTGCTCAGGGTTAGGATAAAAGTCTAAGTCTAAAATCTCATCGACAGAAAAGGGACAAGCGATCGCAAAGTTATCTTCTGATAAACCCGTTTCCACCATTGCCTCTCGCCGTGATCGCTGATAAGTACTATTAATCCACTCGGTATCATTTAAAAAACGCCGCAAGCTAGGACTTTCTTCCAGCAATTCATCTATATTCAGTCGCTCACGGGTAATGGTCACTTGCCAACTGTGACTACGACCTTCAGGTTGATACTTCCACTTCAACAAATGCGATAAGACTAACCGTAATGCACTTTGCAACGCTCGCTGTTGACTCTTACCCAAGTCCACCACTTCCTCAATTAAGTGTTCTAAATCCAGCGTGTCCCAGTGGTGCAATCGCAAAAGCTCTGTTGTCTGCTCTACCCAAGTATAAAAATCTTGCTCATACAGAGTTTGTAAGATTTGGAGTTTTATAGACTTCATGGCGCTCCTTCTTCACAAATAAATAGGTAGGCGCAAGTTAACTTTGATTTAGTTCAGCATTCGTCATAAAACCCAAATTCCCGACTTTTATCAAAAATCGGGAAGGGATGCTATCTGACTAAACACTTTGACTGCTGCATTAGTTAGGAGTTCTCCGCGTCTCCTTGAGTTCCCTCTACTCCGACTGAATCGGGTTATCTCGGGGATTAACTAACCTCAGCAGTTTTTGCTTAATTTGAGCGTCGAATACTTCCCATTTCATTTTTGCATAAGCGGAATTTTCGTTGCTGCCAGATAAGAAGCCCATTGGAATTTCAAAGCCGCCTGCGCTTGTTCTTCCACCGCCGAAAAAGCGCCCTGCACTATCTTGTCCAAAGGCTTCTTTGATGAATTCATCGGGGTCAAGGGTCAGTTTGCTAGTTCTCAGGGAGCCAATGACTATTTCTAGTTCTTCATCTTCATCGTGAACAATGCCGTAAACTACGGCGGTGTGGACGTTTTCTTCGGTGACGAGAAAATCAGCCGCTTGAGGGATGGCGTCACGGTCTTCGTAGCGTAAGTAACCAACACCAGCGATGGAAAAGTTATTTTGAACGATGCGATTTTTTAGCGATCGCTCGATCACATCCATTACCCGCTTGGAACGGTTCGCCTGTAAAATGGCGTTTAGCAGTTGAGCATCATAAAATCGGCTTAAATAGGCAGCTGCCATAAAATCTTCTTCTTGTGCTTGCATTAAC
>NZ_DASQZC010000158.1:0-63346 GCF_035638895.1 Nostoc sp.
ATGATTGCTAGCAATCCACCACTAACCAAGTTCTCTTGAACGAAACCCACAGATTGGTTAATATATTCGCTTTCATCGTAGTTGTAGACAAAGCGAATTCCTTGGTTTTCCCTGTCGAACTCAGTTTGCAATGCTGCAATTTCCGCCCGGACACCTTTGGCAATTTCAGGCACATTCGCCCCAATTTGACGAATCACACCCACCGCCACCGCAGATTTGCCGTTGAACATTAACGCACTATCTTGGGGTTTGCGCCCCATCTGGACAATTGCCACATCCCGCAAGTAAACTGTGCCGGATTGGTCGCGTCGCAGCACAAAACCTTCAATTTGTGATAAATCTTGCGATCGGCTGACTGTGCGGACTCGATATTCTCTTCGTCCTAAAATTAATGGGCCGCCCCGGATATCGCGGTTGTTTTCTTGAAGGACTCTTACTACATCGCCAATTGCGAGGTTGCGATCGCTCAATGCTTTCGGATCGACCTTCACCTCGACTTCTCGTTCTTGTCCACCCACTAATAAAAATTGTCCAGTTCCTTCGACTCGCCGCAAACGGGGAATTACCACTTCGTCTGCTAAGTCCCGATAACGGTCTGCATCTGGTTTAAATCCTTCTTTGGTATCAAAGGGAATCCACATCATCGGCGAAGTGTTACCACCCACCAGTTCTACATTCGATTCTTGAGCTTCTGGTGGTAAGCTTTCTACCTGCTGCAAGCGGTTCAATACATCTACTATCCGCTCTTGAACTTTGGCATCTTGAGCGAATTCCAGTGTAATGCTGCTGCGTCCAGCACGAGAAGTACTGTTAATTTCTTGGACACCTAGCACCTCTTGCATCTGTTCTTCGATGGGGCGGGTAATCAGGTCTTCTACTTCTGTTGGGCCTGCGCCGGGATAGGTAGTTGTAATCGTAATTTCAGGGCGATCGCCTCCTGGTTGCAATTCTAGGGGTAACTTTAGTAGGGAGAACACCCCAAACATTGCTACCAAGCAAAACAAAACAAAAGTTCCATGTCGCCAACGAACGGCGGTTTCAATAAAATTCATATTAATTAGTAATTCAGAAAGTCATATTCAAACTAGGTTTCCAATCTTTTGAAGAAGGAAAGGTTAAAGGAGAAAGAGACGATTCATCCTCTTTAATGGGTCGCGGAAGTCCCCACCTTCTCTGCGTTCGCGCAGCGTGTCGCAGACAGACGCTAACGCGAACAATGTACTCGTACTCATAAGGTGGGGATAGGGAGCGGGGGGTGAGTAGGGCTAATGCGTATTGTTTTTTTGCGTCAGCAAAAACAAATACGCTTATGGATGACGAATCCCCAAGTTTTTCTGATATGATTATTTGGTCTTGACCATCAATGCCATAAGCGAAAACCATTAGCTTTTAGGTATATGTTGCATCGCCCTTGGCGTCTCCCCTTGGGAGAAGAAAAAGATTTGGGTCTTGGGAACCAGGACTCCTGCCCTTGAAGGGAATGTCAGACCAACTAAAACTACGGAGTTCTAGAGGCTATTCCCGATGAATTGGGAATCTCCGTCCGTCTTACGGTGGAGTAGTTCACGTTGGATCAACTATCTTTACAGGCGCACCATCTTGCAATCCATCACCGCCACGTAGCACAATGCGTTGACCCGTGCGTAAAGTGGGATGATAAATTGCGACATTTTTACCCATGTCAGCAACCATCTCGACTGGAATTTGTTTAGCTTTGCCGTCAGCAACTGCAAAAACTAGCCACTTGTTTTGCCTTCTGGTTAATGCATCTCGTGACACCACAAAGCTATGGCGATTTGAGGGCATATTTAGGTTGCCTGCGATCGCCATTCCTGGTATTAATCCTGACGGGGGTTTGTTAATTTGGACACGCACACGCTGGCGACGGGAAGCAGTTTCGGCAGAAGGAACTACAGCAGTGATCGTGGCGCGTTGTTTCCATTGCGGTAGGGCGCGAGTTGTGAGATCGATTGTCATACCTGGGGTAACTTTACTACTGAGTTCTTCGGGTAACTCTAGGAAAATATCGAAGCGATCGCCTGCTACTAAGGTGACAATTTGACCAGAAGTTTGGACTAAATCACCATTGCTGATATGGCGAGTCTGGACTATACCCGATTCTGATGCCAAAATCCGAGTTCGCTGTTTTGCTAATTCTGCTTGAGCTAAGGTGGCTTTAGCTGCTTCTACATTTGCCCGTTGAGCGGCAATTTCTTCCTGAATCGGCCCAGCTTTAGCTTCGGCAAGTTCTGCCTCGGCTTCTAATCGTTCTCCCTGAATGCTATTCAATTGTGCTTGAGCTTCCACTAACAATCTTTGAGATAAAGCACCCTCTTTAACAAGATCACTCGTGCGTTTCAGGTTATCCCGTGCTTCCAGTTCTCGCGCCTTAGCAGATGTGACAGCCGCTTGACGTTGAGCAATGATTTCTTTTCGAGTACCGACTTCCAAACGGGCCAAATTGCTCTGTTGTTGTGCCAGTTGCGCTCGTGCTTGGCTAATTGCCAATTGCTGATCGGTATCGTCGAGTAAAGCGATCGCCATCCCTATTGTCACGCGATCGCCTGGTTGCACTGAAATTTGCTTGACAATTCCACTAGTTTGAGCGCGGAGTGTTGACTGCTGAGTAGCTTCTACTTGTCCCAACAACTGGACACTTCTTGTAGCACTTCCAGTTGCGAGGGAGATTGTTTCAATTGGTTTTGGAGGTGGGCCTTGTTGTTGGGCAACAGAGGAGCGTGGTGCGCCACCAGGAGCTAACATCCGCCATAGAATAATGCCACCGGTTGCCAGAAATAAGATCAGCAATCTCCAGAACCAAGGTTTACGCGAACGAGTAGGTGCTAACTCAGAAGGCACAGAACTATCTGATTGGGTTTCAACCGTTGAAACTTGATTTTCAGAAGTATCCATAGCAATTAACGGTGGGCTACTGAGGGTTAAGGGCTAAAAATTAACCTTTGAAAGTGAACAGTGAATAGTCAAATGTTCGCTATCAACAGTCAATTATTTAGATATAAGTAAAATTACGTTACCTTTATTGTAGTTTATTAGATAAATATGACAGAGAAATGTCAAGGTTAGTGAGTGTCATTTGTCATTCGACTCAACTATTAGTTCTTTAACGCGATCGCGCGGTAAGCCTAACTCCTGACTAAGAGCGGCTTCAAGTTTGCTTATATCTGTGATTGGAAATTCAAATACTATCGTTGTGAGAACTGAGTTACTGGTTTTAACGTTCACCCGTGAAATTCCTTTTTGGGAAAGAATTTCCACTTTAATCGCTACTATTCTTTTCATAATCTGCCGTGCCGATTGGGTATCTGCTAGCAGATATTTCTTGGTGAGGTTGGAACGACTTAAAATCTGATCTCCGACAAAGTTGCTCCCCAGCCAAAAAACTAACCCAATCAACGGTAAGGACAACCAAAACACAAAGCCTAATGATCGCAACGCTTGAAAAAGTTGGAGTTGCTGCATGAAAGGTATAAGGTTGAGTGTTTCCCGTCACTTTTACTTTAATCTAAAATTAGCAAGCAAAAATTACGGCAACCTGAGCAGGATGTTGATCTTACTAGTCGAAGATGACCCATCGCAATTAGAGCCACTGCGGGCAGCATTATTGAAGGTGGGGCATACAGTCGATGCGATCGCTGATGGGGAAACAGCACAATGGTTTGCCTTTCGCAAAGACTATGACTTGCTGATTTTAGATTGGATGTTGCCTAAAGTGAGTGGTGTAGAATTGTGTCAAGTATATCGACGGGCAGGTAAGCTGGCTCCTGTATTGATGCTGACGGCGAAAGACACGGTTTTAGATAAGGTAATAGGTTTAGATGCTGGAGCAGATGATTACTTAGTAAAGCCTGTGGATGTCCTGGAGTTATTGGCACGAGTCCGGGCACTAGGAAGGCGATCGCCTATGTGGCAAGGAGATATACTTAGCTTGGGCGATTTGCAACTTCATTTATCCACTTTGACGCTCGAACTTGGTTCGTTGACAACTCAACTTTCTAGCCGGGAGTTTCAATTGATGGAGTATTTAATGCGTCATCCCCGGCAAGTATTATCTCATAGCCAGATTGAGCAAGCCCTTTGGAGTTGCGGAGATGAACCAGAAAGTAACGCGGTTACTACCTTAGTTCGCCGCTTGCGATCGCGCCTACAGACCATTGGTGTCAAAGATTGGATAGAAACAGTGCATGGGATGGGCTATAGAATAAATCCGCCAAATTTGTGAACCGTCAAAGGGAGGCAGGGAGCAGGGGATGAAAAAGTAATGACAAATGACTAATGACAAATGTTTGAACGTAGCCGTCGTAATCTCGCTCACTGGTTCGCCTTATCAATGGGTGGAATTTTGTTCGCTTTTGCAGGGGTGGGTTATTGTCTGAGTGTAGAAGAACAGTTGCGAGTTTTTGACGACGAACTTTTTTCACAAAGTAAAGTTTTTGCTACCAAGACTCAATACTCGCTTTATCAAAGTCAATGGAGAAATCAGCGCAGCAAAACTCCCATAGAAAACGGAGCATCTTTAAATGGTGGACTAATATATGCGCGATGGTACAACTCTGATAAACAACTTTTGCAATATATCGGTTCATTGGGTAACAACCAGTTGACAGCAGAACCAGGATTTCAAACGCTACAACTACCACTAGGTGCTGAATATTTGATAAGAACCTGGGTTCGCCAAGTCACAATTCCTATTTTTGAAGATAAGCGGCTCATTGGCTACTTCCAAGCAGCAGTGCCAATGAACTCTCTACGCGTTAATCTGAACCAAGCCCGCTTATTTTTAACTTTTGGGGTTCCTGTAACCTTTGGTGTAATTGGCATTACAGGTTGGTTTTTGGGTGGGTTAGCAATGCGACCAAGCCTTCGTGCTTATCAGCAATTGCAGCGATTTACAGCCGATGCTTCTCATGAACTACGTACACCTGTTGCTACGATATTGAGCAATGCCCAAGTTGCCCTGATGCCCCCCGAAGACCCGTTGGAGCAAAGATTGCGGTTGCAAAATATCGCCCAAACTGCTAAGTCTATGAGTACGCTGATCAATGATCTGCTTTTTTTGTCGCGTCATGATGGTTCCCTTGCAGAAACCGTATTAAAACCCGTTGATTTGTGTGAGATATTGCGATCGCTTGCCCAGGATTTTGCAGCCCTTGCTCCTGCTCAAAGTCTTAATTTTAATGCTCACCTTCCAGAGCATCCCATCATGTTAAAAGCCGATGCTAATTTGCTCAAACAAGCTGTGATTAATCTTCTGACTAATGCCTTCAAGTACACACCAGCAGACGGTAAGGTAGAATTACATCTTTTTCCCCAGTCTCACTACGCAATCATTCAGGTCAAAGACAACGGGATTGGCATTCCCTCCACTGATTTGCCACATATATTTGATCGTTTTTATCGTGTAGATACTGTCCGATCTCGGCAAACAGGCGGCTTTGGACTTGGACTTGCGATCGCTCAACAAATTGTGCAACGATGCGGAGGGCAAATTACTGTAAATAGTATGCTAGGTCAAGGCTCCACATTTCAAATTAGCCTTCCCTTGAAACTTTGACATAATAGAGCCGCCCTGCCTGCAACGCCAGCTTACCCGAACCGTATCAATGGGTACATAATTATATATATGTGGCAATTTTTTTGTAACGAATTTATGCAAAGCTGTAAAAGAAAAATGCTTTGTTAAACGTTATCTATGAAGATCCATAAAGTTTCTACTACTCCTTTAAGCGACCAAAAGCCTGGTACTTCTGGGCTGCGGAAAGCAGTTAAGGCTTTTCAGCAGCCCCACTACCTAGAAAATTTTATCCAATCCATCTTCGATTCTGTAGGCGACTTGCGTGGACAAACCCTAGTCCTGGGTGGTGATGGTCGTTATTACAATCGCCAAGCCATTCAAATCATTTTGAAAATGGCTGCGGCCAATGGCATTGGGCGAATTAAAGTTGGTCAACAGGGGATTTTGTCTACTCCTGCAACTTCTGCTATTATTCGCAAATACCAGGCTATTGGTGGCATCATCTTGTCTGCTAGCCATAATCCGGGCGGGCCAAATGGTGACTTTGGTGTGAAATATAACATTAGCAACGGTGGGCCAGCCCCGGAAAAGGTGACAGAGGCTATCTACGATCGCAGTAAAGTAATTGATAGCTACCAAATTCTGGAAGCACCAGATGTAGATTTAGAAACTTTAGGTAAGTCACATTTGGGAGAGACAGTAGTTGAGGTGATTGACTCCGTACATGATTATCAAGAGTTAATGGAATCCCTGTTTGATTTTGATCGCATTGGTGAACTATTAACAAGAGGAAATTTTCAGATCAGTATCGATGCCTTACACGCAGTGGCTGGCCCTTATGCCCATGCCATTTTTGAGCAACGTTTAGGCGCACCAGTGGGAACTGTGCGTAATGGCACACCCTTAGAAGACTTTGGCGGCGGACATCCTGACCCAAATCTGGTTTATGCCCATGAGTTGGTGGATATTTTATACGCAGAGGATGCGCCAGATTTTGGGGCGGCTTTTGATGGAGATGGCGATCGCAATATGATCTTAGGGCGTAAGTTCTTTGTCACCCCTAGCGATAGCCTCGCAGTGTTAGCAGCCAACGCCAAACTAATCCCTGGTTATAGTGCGGGTTTAGCCGGGGTAGCGCGATCGATGCCTACTAGCCAAGCAGTAGATCGAGTTGCTGCTCAGATTGGGATTGAATCCTATGAAACACCCACTGGCTGGAAGTTTTTCGGCAATCTTTTAGATGCGGGGAAAGCTACTCTCTGCGGTGAAGAAAGTTTTGGTACTAGCTCTAACCATATCCGCGAAAAAGATGGACTATGGGCTGTGCTGTTTTGGCTGAATATCCTAGCAGTCCGACAACAATCTGTTGAGCAGATTGTCCGGGAACACTGGCAGACTTATGGACGCAATTATTACTCTCGCCATGACTATGAAGAGATACAGACAGCACCAGCCAATACCTTAATAGAAAGACTGCGTTCTTTATTGCCAACTCTCAAAGGCAAGCAATTCGGTAACTATCAAGTTGAATACAGTGATGACTTTAGTTATACCGATCCTGTCGATGGTAGCGTTAGCGATCAACAAGGTGTTCGCATTGGCTTTACCGATGGTTCTCGAATTGTAGTGCGACTTTCTGGTACAGGTACTCAAGGTGCAACCCTAAGGGTTTATATAGAAAGCTACGAGCCAGATCCCAGCAAACATGACCTTGATCCACAAGAAGCACTTGCTTCTTTAATTACTATTGCCCAGGAGATAGCCCAGATCCGCGAACTTACAGGACGGGAACAGCCAACTGTAATTACCTAGTGCCGCAGGGCGGAAGTCAAAAGTTAAAAGTCAAAAGTTTTGTATATCAAGGCTTTTGTAACTTTTAAAATGAATGGTAGCTTAATTTCCGCCGTGCTGTACTAGTACTTTGCTTGCGCTATGAGGTTTGTAGTAGGCACAAAGCGTATTGTTTTCTAAGCACTCTTTGTGATTACTACGAACTTACTTATACCAAATCGATGTGAGGCTGCATAGAAAAATTTCCTTGTCAGGCATGGAGTTTCAAGTGTTTTATTCTGTGCATCTTCATAGAGAATTGGTATTACCATTGCCATTAGTTGGTGAAGCCCAGATATTAACTCAATGTGCTAAGCTGTTGCGCCTTTAATTTGCACTAATATTTTTTCAAAATGGTTGTGGGGTGGGCATCTTGCCCGCCCTGATTGTGCAAGTTGTATACATAACAGCTTAGTTATGCAAAAGTGCGATCGCTGATTATCAGTCAAGCAAGATTCAGAAACTCACCCCTGCTGCCCCGACGAAATTGAGGAGTTTTTCGCTCATCCAAACCTACTGTTGCACTAAGAACTACGGGTGCTTTTAGTACCAAGAAGCCACGGATGGGGTGTTGTTGAAAAGTTACAAGCGAACGCTCGTTTAAAAAGCGTTCGCTTGACTATAACAGCCGAATACTCTGGTTAGTTGCTTGTTATTAGCATACCATTTAACACTCACACAACTCAAAAAACTTGTACAGCAGCATGGTTGCAATATTTCTAGAATTCTGGCTCAAAAAGTTGGAGAACAAGATTATGCAGGGGTTTAATGCCATTCTGAGTATAAATAGAGTGCAAGCCCAAGTAGTAGCTGCACCCGATGGCATCAGTACAATTGTCAGTCCTAACGGTAATCAAATTGATATTAATGGTGAGCAATTAGCTGGAGACAAAGCCAATCTCTTCCACTTTAAACTGCGGCCAGAGAGGGTAGTTTCACAAGACTGGTTAAACAATGCAATAATAAGTTTCACCCTTTGACTAAGCCGATGGTGCAATGACAAAAGACTATCAATTAAGTCAATCTATTTACAGATGTTATTAACCCGTCCCTAATCCCTGGATTTTAGAACTGAATTTTTACTAGAAGTTTCAAGTATTACTTGTTCATTTAGGTACTCCTATGAAAAAATTGATTAAAGGTTTGCGCGAGTTTAAAAGTAGTTATTTTTCCGCCAATGAAGAACTGTTTGAACAACTTTCTCATGGTCAAAAGCCCAGAGTACTATTTATTACGTGTTCAGATTCGCGTATCGATCCAAACCTAATTACACAAGCTGGCTTAGGTGAATTATTTGTTATTCGCAATGCGGGTAATATTATTCCACCATTTGGTGCGACTAATGGCGGTGAAGGGGCAACTATTGAATATGCTATTCAAGCATTAGATATTCAACAAATTATTGTCTGTGGTCACTCACATTGTGGCGCTATGAAAGGGTTAATGAAGTTAGACAGCTTGCGGGTAGAAATGCCTCTTGTACATGACTGGCTCAAGTATACAGAGGCAACGCGACGACTGGTAAAAGACAATTATAGCCACTACGAAGGGGAAGAACTCTTAGAAATAATTATTGCTGAGAATGTGCTTACCCAAATCGAAAATTTACGGACTTATCCGGTGATTCACTCCAAGCTTTACCAAGGGAAACTCAATATTTATGCTTGGATTTATCAAATTGAGACAGGAGAAATTTTGGCATACGATCCACAAAAGCACGCCTATGTCTTGCCTCAAAATCAGCTTTCTCCATCGGAGATAGATGAGACCCCACCTTTAAATAGCAATGTGGAAATACATTTTACTAAAACTCAACAACGGGAATTTGAATCGTCTTCGGAACTTCCTACTTCCGGAAATGAATGGTTTCCAATGACAGTGCTTTCTCCAGAGCAAATGGAGCGAATTTATCGAGGCTCGACAACAAAGTAAAACGGCAAGCAAGCAGTCAGTAGTGGGCATTGCAAGAATAGCTGCCCAGGCAGAAGCGCGTAGTACTGTCGCGACTTTGTGCCGCGTGGATGCCAATTCTGGGCTGTCACGCAGCTTAATTGCATAATAAGAGATTAAATAATTAATCTAGTATCAGCCACTTATGCCAGCAAAAAATCATGCGTCAGTGGGGAATAGTACGAGAAGATTACAGTGCTCATGGCACTGCCTGGGATGACTTTTCTTCACGATCAAGCTCGTTCCCGCACCTACCGTTAGGGCGAAGATGGAATTGCTGGGATTAGCGATAATTACCAACGAATTTGTTTTGCGATCGCTCTTTGGAATGAAAAAGACCCGATTCTGAAAGAAAGGCTATTTGGTTTAACCAACAGTGAGGGCAATCACGGGGAAAATGTCAAAGAATATTATTTTTATCTTGACAACACTCCCACGCACTCATACATAAAATATCTTTACAAATATCCGCAAAAAGCTTTCCCTTATAGCCAGCTAATTGAGGAAAACAGACATCGCAAATCAACTAATCCCTCAGCTTTATAATACCCCTCTTCTGTCACTTTCCGGGTATTCTGAATAAAAGAATAAAAAAATAAAACCCTGAAAGGTAGATAGGGCAATGGATGTAGAATTACAAATCTTAAAACATTTGGCAAGAGATGCTCACCCAACAGTTGCTACCATAGATGAATATTGTGCAGAGTATAAAGACCTGTTTAAAGAAGTAATCATGGAGTCTGGCTTCCAGCAGGGCAGAGCGTTAGAGCAAATAAGTGGTGTAAATTTAACAGAATATTTAGCAATGAAAAATCAGAAACTAGATACATTAGAGAAATAATTTATGGTAAAAAAAGAGCCATAAATTACTGGGAAATAACTACTGACCCAGAAATCATGCCAGAGAATTCTACTTCTTTTGTGATGACAAATCTTCAAGGTAATCTCAAGAAGATTTTAGGAGATTTATATGGGTTAAGAACCTGGGTAGAATATGGTTTTCGACAGTGTAAACAGGAACTAGGTTGGACAGATTATCGTTTCACCAATTTTCAACATATTGAGAGATGGTGGGAAATTATTTTTTGTGTTTACACAATGATTAGTTTAAATTCTCCACCCTTGTTAGGCTTAAATAAATCTCGTCAAATTGAAACTGAGGTACAAGAAAATAGTGATGTTGATTTTTCTAATCATCAACAATGGAACCATGAATGCGGATGGAAGAATACTTTAAATAATCTGCGTCTCATTGCCCAACCACTCTTACTATTTTGGTTGATTTATCCCTGGATACATATTTTCCCAAATTCTAATTTATTGCTGGGATTCAATCAATTAATTAGTGAAATGAATCAATTTAAACCTTGTTATGCTTCTGGATAATTTCACTTAGTTACTACTTGCTAGCGCCGGAGAGTGACAGAAGAGGGGTAAATTGTCATTCTATGCCAAATAAACGCTTTTATCACATTGGCTTTGGACAAGACGATTTAGGTTCATCGCCTCCCACTATTGCCCTATTATCTGGCGATCCAGAGCGATCGCGTCTAATTGCCCAAACGTATTTACAAGATGTGCGCGTTTTGTCAGAAAATCGTGGACTCAATAGCTACATAGGATACTTACCTAATGGTCGCACCATCTTATCAGCTACTAGTGGTATGGGTGCGCCTTCATTAAGTATTGTGGTCAATGAGCTAATACAAGTAGGAATCAGGCAAATTATTCGTATTGGAACTTGTGGTTCCATTCAACCTTATATACCAGTTGGTAGCATTATTATTAGCAGTGCAGCATTGTGTCGCCAAGGTGCAGCAAATGATATTGCACCTGTGGAATATCCAGCCGCAGCCGATCCTTTTCTGACAGTCGCTTTAGTTAAAGCCGCACGAGAATTAAAGGTTGAACATTACATAGGAATTACGGCATCAGTTGATACTTTTTACGAAGGACAAGAACGCACTGATTCAGCGAATCCAAATTTAATGCGATCGCTGCATGGTATTACAGAAGAATATCGGCGATTAAATATCTTGAATTATGAGATGGAATGCGGCACTCTGTTTAAAATGGCAGGAGTGTATAATTTTGCTGCTGCTGGTGTTTGCGCTGTAGTTGCTGGGCGTACTATTAATGAAAATATCATCTTAGAACAAAAAGATATTGCTGTGAAAAATGCGATCGCAACTGCTGTACATGCAGCAGAAACCCTTGAATAATCACTAATGTATCTTATTTAACTTCTTAGCCTGTTAGATTTAATGTGCTCTAAGCAGTTTTATCATGTCTTTACTTAATCTTTAATTTATCAATCAGTAATTATAGATAAAATGTATTGAGTTAAATGCAATTTAATCTTTTGGAGACATTTAAACAAACAGTAAAGTAAAAACATTAATAAATAACTTAAAAATACAAAAGTTGTGTGATTAATATAGACAATACTTGTAACAAAAATAACACTAATTATTTTATATTTTGTTGTATAAAAGTTTATAAAAATTAGCTTTTTATTTTGAAAATATGAATTTATAGTACCAATTATTGCAGCGATTATGATAAGTTAAGCTATTAAAAAACTCAGCGAAATTGGAGAAAATATAACATGAAGAATGCTTGGAGGCGTTGGATTACAACCGTTAACCTAACTGCAATCGGACTAATGCCGACGCTGATATTTTTAGCATTCTCTCATCAGGCAACAGCTGACGATCCAGGAGCATGTTACATGATAACCTCCTCTGGTAAAACCGTTGGATTGGGAAGGCTTTGTGGCAATGTACCCGTAGCTTCAGAGAAGAAAGTTTTTCGAGTCCCAATCAAACGCCGCTTTGGTGGAACTCCTGTGATTGATGTCACGTTCAACAACAAAAAAACCTTTGAAATGATTGTAGATACAGGTTCTAGTGAAACTATCATCACTCAAGGGATGGCGAATACACTTGAACTCCAGCCTACAGGGACAATGCAAGCCCAAATTGCCGATGGTAGCCAAGTAGAATTTCCAACCGGTAAGCTAAAGTCTATCGCAGTAGGTGGAGTTACAACCAATAATCTTGGGGTAGCGATCGCACCAAAAGCAAGCATCGGCTTACTGGGCCACGATTTCTTTGGTAGCTATGATATCAAGATTCTGGAAAAAGAGGTCGAATTTCATCACCGCTAATGTCCGCAGCTAAAAACGTAGTATCCTACATTTTGGGATCTATAAAAGGACGGGGTTTCTACCCAAATTTTCGATGACTAAGCTGATTGAATACGAAGAAGCCAGCGACGAAGTACGTGCAGTATATGACGACATCCGCGCTACACGCCAGAATGACTATATCAATAACTTTTGGAAAGCTATAGCCAATCATCCCCCTACCTTGCAACGAACTTGGCAAGCAGTGAAAGAAGTGATGACTGGCCCCGGTGAGATTGACCCACTGATGCGCGAACTAATCTACATCGCCGTGAGTGCGACGAATGGCTGTGAGTATTGCGTCGCCTCGCACACAGCAGGGGCGCGAGCCAAGGGTATGAATGATAACATGTTCGGGGAACTAATGGCGATCGCAGCCACTGCCAACATGACTAATCGCCTCGCCAACGGCTATCAAATTCCGGTGGACGAGAGATTTAAGACATAGGAGTGTAGGCTTGTCCATCCCTGCTCAAGAGAATTATTTACTATGCCCAAAGTTCAGATTAACGGGATTGATTTGTTCTACGACATTAAGGGAAAGGGTGAGCCTTTGCTATTAATAGCTGGTTTCCTTTGCGATCATGCCTATTGGTCGTTGATTATGCCATCGCTGGTTTCGCAGTATCAAGTCATTCGCTTAGACAACCGAGGTATGGGGCGCACTTCTGCTCCTGAAAACCCCTATAATCTGAAGCAGATGGCTAATGACGTTGCAGCATTGCTCGATTGTATTGGGATTAATAAGATCCATGTAGCAGGTCATTCAATGGGTGGCCAGATAGCCCAAGAGTTAGTGTTAGCACATCCTAAAAAGGTAGAAAGTCTGATACTACTTTCGTCCTTGGCAAAGGGTGATGGATTATTTAACAGCATTATCGAGACTTGGGGCGACCTCTGCAAAAATGTAGACTTGAAACTTTATGAAAAAGTCGTATTACCTTGGATATTTACAGATACCTTCTACTCGATTCCTGGGATGATCGAAGGACTAATTGAATTTGCAATCAGATATCCTTTCCCACCTGCGGCTCATTCACTCTATCATCATAGCCGAGCCATGCTTGACTTTGACACAACAAACCGCCTACAACAAATTCATTGTCCTACTCTAGTTCTAATGGGTAAACAAGACATTCTCACCCCGCTAAAGTTTTCCCAGCAACTTGCTCAAGGCATTCCCAACAGTGAACTTGTAGTCCTCGACGGTGGGGGTCATGGCTTCTTAATTGAGTCGCCGGATACTGTGGTTTCAGCCATGCTTAACTTCCTGGGCAAGTTGAAGCCAGCTTATAGCAATTCTGTATGAAGATGCGCCTGTAGTACAAGAAATAAAGAACGAACCGCCATATCTACGTTCGCGTAGCGTGTCGCAGACAAAGGCTTGCGCCAACGCGTAGCGTCTCGTAAAGAAGAGCGCCAAGTACGCCAAGAAATAAGAAATTAAGAAATTTAATACAGCTTCACAAAGAAATGGTATTACACTATTTAATTAAAAAAATTGTCACTTTCTAGTTGACGTTGTAGAATCATGTAAATCAGAGACAGTATTTGCTTGTAGCCAATCTTGAAAGAGACATTCTAATACTTGCTCCCGACTTTCATTGAATTCAGCAGGGAAGCGCTTCTCAATTCTGAGAATGTGATAACCCAGTTTTGTATGTATTGGGCCAATTACCTCACCTTCTTTTGCTTGAGCGATCGCTTGTACAATCTCTGGCATTAATTCTGATAAAAAGCGAACACCAACAAAGCCACCATTTTGTTTAGACTGTTTACCTTTGGAGTACTCTAGTGCCATAGCACAAAAGGACGCATTTAATTCTTGAATTGCATAAGTTACTTTTTTAGCCTCTGTTAAATCGTTGACTAAAATCTGAGATAGGGCAACACGTTGATAGTCTTTAAGATTACTTAAATAATGACCATCAACAGCATCTCCAAACAAATATTCTTTTAACTTTTTCGTAAAGCCATGTAAAATCCGTTTTGAACTAGATTACGAGGCATACGGATAGCGACTAAGTTGCCTACAGATGCTGATTGCTCGGTAGGTTGTAAATGGCGATCGCGCTCAATATGCAAAGTCAAACCACCCTTTCTCACGGCGAGGCTATTATCAGATTCTTGCCGCAACACCTGCCAATCTGGGTCAAAGTAGCCTTCTCCGGTATTGCTTTTATGTAGGCGATCGTAAAACTCTAGGTCTACTCCTAAAAAAGTATTGTTCTCTAAATTCTGATGAGGTGCTAAGTTATCTGAACTTGCATCTGCTGCTAGGGCAGCTTGCATAGAGCCGTTGTAATAGATGCCGTAGAGAAAACTTTGCAGTTGTAGACTCAGATACTTATTCTGGAGATCCGAAGGTATTCGTTGAAAACGAGTTACTACCTCAGCAGGAATTTCAAAGGGTTTGTAAGCTGGATGGCTAATACAAAAATTGGACTGGATTTGAACATTATTGGCAATATCTTGAAGAGAATCCAGTACTTGATCTGGCGCAGAAGTTAGCAGTTGACTTTGAAGAGAATCTAGTAATTGCATAATGGTTTAGGTGCAACTAAAAATACTTAAACGAGAGAACGGCTTAGGTGAGTGAGTTCAGATTCTGCCACTCCAAAAACAGTTAGGATTGATTGTTCAGGGCGACACAACAAAGTTTTGGCAACCTGAAGCATACAGACACCTGTATTGCCAAAGGATTTTTGGTATTGAAGCATTGCCTGAATTTGTTGAATTAAGGCAAGACCAGAAAATTGCACGACTCGTTTCAAAAAATCAGGGCGGTGCTCTAAAATTTCTGGAAAATTACCAAGATAAGCTTGAGCAAGGGCTGCAATAGAAGGCTGAATCACCTCAAGAGGAGTCATAGCTAGACGTAAAGACTCTTCAATATCGATAGACTTACTAACAACTAAGCTGCTTAACCAGATTTGCAGGTAGCTGCCAATTAGCATTCCTAAATCAGATGCAGGATCTCCCCAAGTACCGCGTTCCCAGTCAATCAGCCGGATAATACTATTAGTTAATTGCTCTGTTTTAGAAAGGGCTTGCTCCCAATCGTTGTGCAAAAGGATGTTGTTTAGCTTAAGGTCATTGTGTGTTAGACAACAAGCCTCGAAAGCAGTCGTGAGTTGTGCGATCGCTTTTCCTAGGCTGTCGTAGCGCTGATAGAGAGCAAAGAATTTAAGTCCATCTGCGGGAACCTGACCGAAAACTTCAGGACTAATCCGTTCTAGCCCACGAGCAAATTTAGAAGTTTGGGCAATGGGTATATCTTCAGAATTTTGAGAGAAGAATTCCTGGTATTTTTGACGGTTGAATGTAGCGCAATGGATTGTAGCTAAAGTTGCGCCGATTGAAGTTGCAATCACAGTTGGAAAAACATTTTCCTTGGTATAAAAATCAGCTAAATCACAGTAGTCATTGAGGTAGTTGAAAACAATGACTGAATCATTTGCATTAAAATGAACTACTTCTGGGAGCAATAGGCGAACGTAGCTAAGCTCTGGAAATTGTTGGGAAAACTCTTGAATTCGCCATTCATTCAAGAACTCGCCAGCCGTTTTTCCTTCTTGATTGTGACGCTCCTGTTTTACGAGGAGTTTACGACCGTCCTGTAAACTCAGTAATAAGTTAAAGTTTTTGGCAACCTTTAGCTCGACCTGATTCAGAGCTTTCTCTTTTTGAGTACATAGCTCCTGCTTAACTAAGTAGTCGAAAACATTTTGAGAGCTTAATAAAAATGTCATAGTTAAACTTTATTGAACTTTTTTGATTGGTGAGGGACTGCCCAAACTTCGTTATCATTGCCCCATGCTTTCGTAGCTGACGACCACGCCACGCTCGGCTACGATCTTTTAGACACTCCGGATGGCAAGGCATCAATAGATTTTATAAAAGGTGGGTGTTGCCCACCTTTTATTTTTCTCAGCTTATAACCAGGCTATTATTCTCTCAACCAATCAGCAATAGCCTCTGACGCGTCCACTGCGGCCTGAAAACATCTAATTGAGGAACGAGCAAGAATTGGTATAGCTGGTGTAGCTGTACCACCTTTGACACTGCCCAGTTCGTTATCACCTAGTTCACTCATGTAATTTTCAGAATCAGAAAATAGCTCAGAACCAGTAGGATGCAAGTCAGAAATGTTAATAGTAGCCATTGAATTTTTCCTCTTAGATGAAGTTGTTTTGAATTGGATTAGTGTATATTGCCTAATCACATTTCAATCTTCGGAGATTCAATCTATAATTTCAAGACTTAAAAACTTCTTGTTTATGCATAATTCCAGTAGTTATGTTTTAATTATTCAAATATTTAATATTCAAAAATAATTTTATTTTTGTCTGAAAAAGTACAGTGCAGTAGCGCGTCACGACTCCGAATCATTTAATTTGAAACTGAAGCTATGTTTTTTGTTCTATATAGTGCTGTTTTTACCCTGTCACACGGCCAAAGCCTGAAAAGCCACACTTGTGACTGTTTACCAGATTATTGTAAAGCTTTGTAACGAGTTGTGGAATTCCCGGAGTTTTGATTCAGAGAAGTAACAGAGGTTGTCAAGGATTGTCCAGATTAATTTCTATCTGGGCATTGCAAGTTATACCAGGAGGAATTGCTGTGGACAAGCAAGGTTTATACTTAACAGCGTTTCAGCGTAAGCTTTTGCTCAAGAGTCTAGAAACAGATTTACGTCCAGAATACCGCCGTCGTATTGAAATCATATTATTGGCAGATGCAGGCCAATCTCAGACTCAAATTTGTGAAGCGCTCTTGTGCTCTCAGGAGACAGCACGGCACTGGATTACGATCGCTCAAACAGGTCAAGCTCACCATTGGAGCGATCGCGCAATGGGTCGTCCCAAAGCTGTGAATAAGCAATATATGGCTCGTTTGCAAGAACTAGCAAGCCATAGTCCGCGTGAGTATGGCTATTCATTTGAGCGCTGGACAGGACAATGGTTAAGCAAGCATCTGGCAAAAGAGATAGGAATTCAAGTTAGTGCTTGCCACATTAACCGCTTGCTCAAAGAGATGGGACTTTCAACTCGACAGACACGCAAAACTGTTGGGCAAGAAATTGATAAC
Organism: Nostoc sp.; assembly: GCF_035638895.1. Classification (GTDB taxonomy): domain Bacteria; phylum Cyanobacteriota; class Cyanobacteriia; order Cyanobacteriales; family Nostocaceae; genus Nostoc. The sequence continues at coordinate 17,592 of NZ_DASQZC010000158.1, forward strand.
ACAAAAAATTCTCGGATTACTATAGGCAACCTGCTACCAAATGCAGAGCCTGATTTTCGGTGGTCATTGAATTTCGCTAAGACAAGTAATTAATTCTGGCGTTAAACTCCCAACAAATCATGGTTCAGAACAAAACAGAATTTTCCACTCAACAGCTTGCCCAAACTCTGGGTCAGACTCTTTCAGAACAAGAACTTTCAGACTGCATCAAACAAATTGAAATTCTCCAGCCTAGTGCAGGCAAACTGTTCTGGCAGGCAGCAGACGCAAACGTTGGCATTTATATAATTCTGGCAGGTAAAGTCAGATTGCTCGATCGCACCGATAATTTAATCGCTTCTTTAGGTGCGGGAACATCATTCGCTCACCTAACTCTGTTTCCAGAGGAGGAATTTCAACCTTACACTGCTAGAGCTTCGGTAAATCTCAAAGTTTGCTATATTCCAGGAGATTGTTTGCGATCGCTCATCCGCAAATATCCCTCTATTGGGCAGCATCTTCACCATCAAGCTGTACTTTGGGATTTACTACTTTTATGTCGCCAAAATGCGGTGCTGAATGATGCTGCTTACGAAGGTGTAATGCAAATACAACCACTCCTAGAGCAGCACAATCTCCAAATTAATAAACTTCCATCTTCTTTACTTAAAGACCAGCAACTCTGGATACTGCGTCGCGGCGAACTACTGCACACATCAGGACTCAAACTCACTGCTGGCAAGATTTACACCTTATCTCAGTTACCCAAAGAACGTGGTTGGCAGGTAACTCAACCAACGCAACTATACAGCCTCAACCGTTCGCATTGGGAAACTGCATTGCAATATATGCCACAACTGGCTGAACTCGATGCTACCCCATCAGCCAACAACCACCCAGTAACAGCGTCTGAGCCTGTTATATTTCCCCAATTTACTGTTGAGCCAAAAAACCAGTTCAAGAAGAAAATTAATAAAGCCTACTTTCCTAGCCCAACCGTAAAAATCGGTCATTTATGGCAACGCATCACTCGCCGCTATCCCTTCTTTGAACAACAAAGTGCATCTGATTGCGGTGCAGCTTGCTTAGTGATGGTTGGTCTTTACTGGGGTAAGCGTTTTAGCGTCAATCGGCTGCGAGACATTGCCAACGTTCAACAACAACTGACTGTAGCAATTTAAATCAATTATTTTGTGTTCATTAATCAGAGAGAGAACTAACAATGACAAGCGAATTTACGACACAAGAACAGTTCAATCAGAACGGTCATTATCCTAGTACTCAAGCGGACTTAAAACCTCAGCCAAAATCTTCTACATCTCTGAGTGAAGATTGGTCTTCTTTAACTAAAGAATTAATTGATACATTGCCACGAGTCTGGACACGTGGATTGCTATATTGGCTAATAATATTTGCAGCGATCGTTTTACCTTAAGCGATGCTATCTAAAGTAGACGAAACAGGTAGTGCTAGAGGACGGCTTGAACCTCAGGGTAGAACCTTGAGATTGGATGCACCTGTTACTGGGAAAGTTATATCTATCAAGGTTAAAGAAGGCGAAACTGTCAAAGCTGGGCAAACTTTACTGGAGTTGGAATCAGATATAAATCGCACTGAACTACAACAAACCCAAGCCAAGCTTGAGGGGCAGCAAAATCGAGTTAATCAGCTTCAGCTATTAAAAAATCAACTAACAATGTCTTTACGCACTCAGCAATTACAAAATCAAGCTCAAGAGTCTGAGCAACTTGCTCAACTTGACCAAATTCAGCAACGGCTTAATTCTAGTAAACAAGTATATATTCTAGAAAAAGGTCGCCTGAAATTAGCTAATAATGAAATACAACGTTATCGATATCTTTGGCAAAAAGGTGCTATTTCTAAAAGTAAATTAGAAGAAATAGAAGGCGCTATGTTTGAACGTCAGAGACTTCGAGAACAAGCTACTACCGAAATTACTAAGCAACAAAGCACCAATCAACGCATCAGTCGTACAGGTGAACTTGCACTTTTAGATAGTCAGAGACAAATTAAAGAACTTCAATCTCAAATTGTCGATGTGCTATCAGAAATTGACCAAACCAAAAAACAAATTCAGTCTTTGCAATTTCAACTCCAACAGCAAACTCTTCGCGCTCCTATTGATGGCACAATTTTTCAGTTATCTATAAATAATGCTGGAGCAGTTGTGCAACCAGGGCAAATGGTTACTCAAATTGCACCTCAGGGAGCGCCTTTGATATTTAGAGCCGAAATGCCCAGTCAAGAAAGTGGTTTTCTCCGTGTAGGAATGCCTGTAAAACTGAAATTTGATGCTTATCCTTTCCAAGATTATGGAGTAACTGAAGGCAAACTTCGCTCGATTTCGCCAGACTCTAAAGTTGTAGAGACTGCCCAAGGTAAAATAGAAAATTTTGAATTAGAAATTGCGATGCCACAAACTTATATTCAAAATGGAAACAAACGTATTGCTTTAACACCTGGTCAAACAGCAACTGCTGAGGTAATTGTTCGGCAGCGCCGTATTATTGATTTTGTGTTAGATCCGTTTAAAAAGTTGCAGAAAGGTGGCTTGGAACTATAAAAACAAGAAGCTTCAAAAACTTACTTCTTCCTGTTTCGTTTTTAAAATTGCCAGTTTTAGCTTCAATCTTATCACTAAGGAGTTCTACTATGTCAGATATGCTAACTGTTTCTCAAGACGAAATTATCAAGCAAATCAAGCTTTCATGCCAAATCCCTTCTGTGGTAGAAGGTATTATTACTCGCAAGATTGTTTCACAGATGGCAGAAGAGGTTGGGATTAAAGTGGAGCCAGAAGAACTACAGCAAGCGGCAGATAGCTTGCGTTTGATGAATAATTTGACTAGCGCTGATGTTACCTGGTCATGGCTACAAAAACATAGTTTATCTCTAGATGAGTTTGAAGAATTAGTTTATTTCACAGTAATTTCTTCAAAATTAGCTCAATATCTGTTTGTAGATAAAGTTGAACCTTTTTTTGTAGAACACCAGATTGACTATGCTCAGGTAGTTATGTATGAAGTGGTTTTAGATGATTTTGATTTGGCTATGGAACTGTTTTACGCATTGGGTGAAGGTGAAATGAGTTTTCATGAAATTACTCATCAATATATTCAAGATACAGAACTACGTAGAAAAGGAGGATATCGAGGGATATTAAACCGTGCAGACTTGAAACCAGAAATTTCTGCTGCTGTCTTTGCAGCAACTCCACCGCAAGTTGTCAAACCAATATTGACATCGATTGGGGCGCATCTGATTTTGGTTGAGGAACTCATTGAGCCACAGTTGGACGAGATATTGCGCTTAAAAATTCTCTCAAACTTGTTTTCTGAATGGTTAGTAAATCGTCAAAATGAGGTATCAGCTTTTTCCTCAACCTCTTACCCAAGAATGGATAAGAGGTTGAGGTTAAGTTTTCAAAACGACACAGAGCAATTCAAATACTCAGCGACTTTCTAATTTAGAAACTCGCGTCTCTAATTTATTGACTTGTTGCTTCAATTCAACCACCAAAGTTGCCAGCCTATCAAACATCGGATCTTGCTGTGATAAATTTCTTCTGGAACCAGTTGACTGGCGTGGGGTAAGTGTTGTTCTTGGAGATGGAGACTGGCGGCTTCGACCAAGTTGAGACTCTAACTGATTTAATCGTGACTCGACACGATTTAAGTCCGCTTCCAGATTGTAGATGCGAGACTCTGCTTGCTGGGATGAAGCAGTGTTTCCAAATAACCCACCCCAGAGAATTGTTGCTAAAATCCCGGCAAATATTAGTACTTGGATTTTTTTCATAACAGTCTATTTAGACAGGATATGTTGGGATGCCTACAGAGTCTAAGCCTGTAGTACAACGTGGCGGAAATCAAGCTACCGTTTTAAAACTTGCAAAAACCTTGATATACAAAACTTTTGATTTTTGATTTTTGACTTCCGCCCTGCGGTAGTAGTCACTTCACTTATTTATCCTTTACTAAATCAGAAAATAACTTCTGCCAATCGATAGAGTTAACAGTATTATCTCCCTGTTTTACTTCAAACGTGATATTAGAAGCTTTTTCTAGTTTTAAAGCTTGCACACAAAGTTCTGCTACATCCTCACGGGTGATTTTGCCCTTAATATTATCGCCTTGCTCAAATATTAATTCCTTCCCTCCTGCTTCTTCAGTTAAAGCACAAGGTCTAACAATCGTATAAGGAATTCCGCTTTCTCTTAAACTATCTTCTCCCTTCAACTTCCAAGTTAAAATTCCTCCTAATTGATCATTTAATTTCACTGCTGGCGGTTCTTCATCTAAATTAATGCCAGGGCGACCGGGACGAGTCACGCCTGCTGAACTGACGAGGATAAATTGTGGTAAAGTAGCACCGCCGTAAGCTTTTATTGATTCCAACTGCAAAGCAAAACCACCGGGAGAAAATTTAGGATTCAAAGCACCATCATATTCAAATTTGCTCAACATCAGTTGGAATGAACAAACTCTATTCTGCTCAATTGGCGGTGCATCTTTGACAACTTTTGCCCGAAACACGGGAATCAAATCTGCAAAGGGAATGTGAACTTCTATCCAGGTATCAGCTACGGTATCGAAAGAATAGCTATAGCCAATACCATCCCATTTTGAATCTGTCCGCAGGAAGATTTTATAACGCTGACCGTCACCTTTGACACGCAGTTTTACACCTTCGCAATCAGATAAATTGAAGGGTGGATCAAAATTCTTGGTTCTGATAGAAGCAAATCCGCCAGAGTTAGCCGTGGAGACATTACCAGCAAATAAAGCTGTATTTTCTACTAATTGAATATTACTGGCACTCACGCCACCCATAACGACATCATCCAGCGCCCCCCAGTAATCTTTTAATTCTGCTGATGGCTTGGTGAAATCAAATATTGGTTTTTCGTTTGCTTGGGGTAAATATTTTCCTGCCGCTTGGACTAAGTTTTTAACACCTTGATATTCTACATTTTCTGGGGTGTCGCCAACAATTTCTGGTTGGTAAAATTTAACCCCTTGATAATATTTGGCTCTATCTGCTGTGTCTCCCTCAACTGGTTGCACGCGCACTGCTGTGCAACAAACTACAGCTTGGATATCAGCCATAACTAAAGAAGTTAAAGTTTCTGGTTGAGTGATATCCGCAACTACTAAGTCTATATCATTACCAAGAATTGACCTGGCTCTGTCAATATCTCGAACTAGAGCGCGAACTTTATAACCTTGTTGGAGCGATCGCTGCACCACTCGTTTACCTACACCACCTGTTGCACCTGCTACTAATATTACACCCACATTTCTTCCTCCATTGGGTCTATATTGATTATCCTTAGGACGACCTTGGATTAACTGCTGTACCCAGTTAAGGAAAGGAATTACCTCAAAGTAAGTCAGGGTTTCAATAAACCTGCCTAAATCCCATTGAGAACGATTTTTGTCAGTCATATTTGCGTCCTCATAACTTTCTTCAGTTTAGCCCAATGTTTGTTTCTCCAAATCCTCCGGTACTCAGAGCTTGGATAATGCTGAATTGCTTTAATTAGGGGAAAGGGTACAGGAGATAACTATAACCTGTAACCTATTCCCTTAAGCCAAATCTTTGGCATTCCATGCGACGCCAAATAGCCCGTCGTAGACATCGCTCAATCACGTTAGGATACTTAATGAGGTGTTCCTAATCAAACGGTAATTTACTTATGAGCCAACTTGAAGACATTCAAGCTGAGTACGAAAAGTTTCCAGAAAAATTGGAGAGTGTAATTATTAGCACCGTGAGCGCACAGGCAATACCCAATGCTAGTTATGCTCCCTTTGTAATAGATGATTCCAAAAACATCTACATTTACGTCAGTGGTCTTTCAACTCATACCAAAAATCTCTATGACAATCCTCATGTTAGTGTCTTGTTTATCGAGGATGAAGCCAAGAGTAATCTAATTTTTGCCCGTCGTCGTTTAAATTTTGATTGTACGGCAAATTTGATAGAGCGTGAAACTGATAAGTGGAATCAAATTGTTGAGCAATTTCAAGGGCGGTTTGGTCAAATTATCGAGGTTTTGCGCGGCTTGTCTGACTTTCGGATCTTCCAGCTAACACCTAGTGAAGGCCGTTTTGTAATTGGTTTTGGGGCAGCCTATCACATCAGTGGTGATAACCTAAATCAACTTGTTCAGATCACAGGAGATAGTAATCAAAAGCAAGGATAATTGTATGCGAATTAAATATGGAATAGCTTAAAAGACAAAATGTTTACTTACTCGGATATTTATCGGTAAGCTTGACTTTATACCTCGTAATTTTGCCTTCGGGTAAAGTGCCATTAAACTATACTTTTTAATTTTATGCTTCAGTTTCAACCTCTCGGCTTTGGACATAAACTTATCCATACATCCTTGGGGGCAATGGTTTACTATACCCAAACGAATGCACCTTGGGCCTTCGCTGATACTGAAAATTTACCTCCACTATTGTTTATCCATAACTTTGGTGGTGGGGCATCTGCGTATGAATGGTCTAAAGTTTACCCGGCTTTTGCCTCTAATTACCACATTTTAGCTCCCGATCTAATCGGCTGGGGAGAATCGGCTCATCCAGTCCGGGATTATAAAATTAGGGATTATCTCAGCACGATCGCAGAGTTTATCATTGAAACTTGTCGTCAACCAGTAACGGTGGTAGCCTCATCTCTAACAGCCGCTTTTGCTATTCGTTTAGCTATTGTTCAACCCAATTTATTCAAAGCACTATATTTGGTGTCCCCCTCTGGATTTGATGATTTTGGGCAGGGTGCTGGACGCAGACTTCCGCTTTCGGTAATCAATGCGCCTCTGTTGGACAATTTTATTTATATGCTTGGTGCTGAAAATGAAATTGCAGTCCGAAATTTTTTACAAAGTTTTCTGTTTGCCAAGTCACAACGAGTATCTCAAGAAATGGTAGAGGCTTATTTAACCTCTGCACAACAGCCTAATGCCAAGTTTGCCGCTTTATCATTTTTGCGCGGCGATCTTTACTTTGATCTGAGTTTATATATTAAACAACTGACAGTTCCTACTGTCATTTTTTGGGGAGAAAAGGCACAATTTACCAGCATCAAATTAGGACGACGTTTGGCAAATTTAAATCCAAGTGCAATTCGAGATTTTTATGCGATCGCAGATGCAGGAATATTACCTCATTTGGAAATGCCAGAAGTTTTCATTGGTTTATTGCAAAAGTATCTTGGGGGAGTGGGGAGTAGGGAGTGGGGGATGAGGGAGCAGGGGGAGAATAATTAATGACAAATGACAAATGACAAATGACTACTTAGAAATTAACTGTGCATTTAATGCTTTAGCGATGCGATCGCCAAATGTATTTAGAAAGTAAGGTGGCGTTGCAAAAATAATATTTAAGAACTCTTTTCTGAGTTTTTGTAAGCGATAATCGCTTGGAGTTATAGGTTTTTGAACATAATGATTTTCTTTAGTAGATTAAAAAAAAGGGAGCATCCCAATGCAAGCAAATTTACCAATATCGTTACAAGTCAATTGTGAATGAAGCGTAAATTCAACGGCATAGATCGCTTAACGTGCTAGCTTTTCTAAGAGTTGTAAAATGAAGCGATCGCAACATCTGTACTTTGCGATTGCTTTGTTTCACTGTGTTACGCTCGCAATAACCAATTAGCGTCAAACAAATCACCTCTTCCCAAAGATTTAAAATATATTTTTTTTCTAATTAAAATATGCCTTTTGCTAGAAGAATAATTACCTTTCTATAGTTAATGTTTAATTTGTAGTCAAAAAAAAGCTAATTGGCATGATAAATTTGATTTCTAGGACGATTGCTAACATCAGTTCCCTACTTAAAGGACTTCAGGTAAAATCTTTTTTGGCTGTTGTCGTAGTTGGTTTTCTAGTGCTGACAACGAATGTTAGTGATGGGCCAAATGACAAAGGCTTAAAGGAGAGAGTTCGCCAACAGGTAGAGCAAAATGATGCTGAAAGACCGAAAACAGTAGGGCAGTGGTTTAAGGATGCTCGTGAAACCGAAGATTCTCCTGGTGAACGACTTCAGAAGATTGGGCAACAGTCAGGAGAAGCCTTTAAAGAGTTTGGAGGTGGATACGTAAAGGGCGCTAAAGAAACTGCTAGCGATGTAGGCGACAGTGCGGCAGAGGCAGCCAAAAATGTCTCAAACAAAGTTGGAGGCTAAATGCGTTACGATATCTTATTGGCAGCAAGTACTAATAACTTTTCGCCAATAAAAGATTAATAATAGGGGCGCTGGTGTCTAACTACCGAATTCTAATACTTGGGTAACGCGCTTACCCTTGTTGATCGTAGATTGTAGTCTTTCTCAGTTGCATAAAATATAGTCCTTTAGTAGGGGCGTACAGCTAGCTGTGCGCCCCTACTGCAAAATTTAGATTAATACAAGATAAGAAAGACATATAATTTTCACAAATGATTTAGGACTACTATAAAATACAATTATTTTTACTTTTGACTTCAGCCTTGCGGTACTAGCCATGCGATCGCTCATTTCTAATTCAGGCAGTTTTACAATCAAACAATCAAGTTTGATTATTACTCTGATTGATTTAAAGTTGGCTTTTTTACCAAGCGATCGCAGCTATATTGAGTTTCGCTAATCTAGCTTAACCCTATCGTTATTTTAGGCTATAAGACTATGATTCGATTTCTGAAAAAAGTCCGTATAACGTGAAAAGCGTGGTTTCATATTCCCCACTCCCCACTCCCCACCTACATGGTCGTGTAAATTAAGGAAACTACATCTTTTTATGAAACTTGTATATCTTGTAGCTTTGCTACCATTTCTGCACGCGCCGAAACCTTCAACTTACGAAACATCCTCTTCAAAGCTTGTTTGACGGAATTTTGTGTAATCCAAAGTCTTTCTCCAATTTCTGCGTTCGTTAACCCCTGCGCCACTAAGTCGGCAATTTCTAACTCACGGGCTGTTAGAGGATTTACTAAAAGAGAATGGGATATTTTTGGTTTTGTCCGTAGAGTTGCCATTTTTGCTGATAAATGAATACATAAGGCACTCAAATCAGCTAAATCATTGCCATTAAAAGCCGGATTTCCCTTGTCACGAGCCAAGTTAAGCGTTCCTACAAGATGACCATTGCAAACAATTGGCCCAGTCATTACGTGTTCGTGATCGGAACGCGAGCAAAAATGCTTCCAGTCTCCTGGTGATAATAATAACTGTTCATGGGCGGGAGCGTGACGCTCAACCACGTAGCGCCCGACTGGATTGCTTTCTAAGCATACTGCCGGAATGCCTTGAACATCGATTTGGGCCGTTGGTTGCTCATTTAGGAAATAAATGCCCCAATTTTGCACGCCAAAATGCTCACCAATTTTATCCGTGAGAGCTAGCCTTAATTCTTGCTCATTTTGGACATTGGCGATCGCATCAAATACGGTGTGGAGAGAATTAACCATAAGTGTACCCAGTTGGGGACTATCCAAGCCTCAACAATTACTTCTATGCTAATACCAAGGAAACTAAAACGCTAATTACAGTAGCGACTAGGAGAAGCACATGACAGTTACACAACTCTCTGCTCAGGAACTTTTCCGGGCTGCTTATGAGAACCGCTACACTTGGGACAAGAATTTCCCTGGTTATACCGCAAATATTACCTTTAAGCATGATGATAAAGTGTTTACAGGAAAAGTTATCATTACTGCCAATCTGAAAGCCGAAGTTTTGGATGTAGATGACGAGCCAGCCCAGAAAGCAATTCATGGTCAAGCATGGGAGATAGCAATTCACCGCATCCGCCGCAGCTTTGAAGATACCCACAGCGCCAATACCTTTAGCTATGGCAAAACTGACGAAACAGGTGCGGTTGAGCTTTTAATGGGTGGTAAGGCTGAAGGTGATAAATATAAAGTCCGCAATAATGAAGTATGCCATGTTCACCGTCTAATTCACGGTACTTATGTGACAATTGACACTTTTAGTAGTCACGACACCGGGGAAGGCTACCTATCCCACAGCTATGACTCTGTGTACCATGACCCCAAGACTGGGGAACAAAAGGGCGGTAGAAGCGAATTTATCGATGAGTATGAAAAAGTTGGCGACTATTTTATTCTAAATCGTCGAGAGATTCGTACCGAGACAGCAGGACAAGTTTCTATTCAAGAATTTATCTTCTCTGATATTAAATTGTTGGAATCTGTTGCTGCTTAAGCTGTATTTTGTAATCTAAAAAAAAAGCGTAGGCTGCACCTACGCTTTTTTTGACATTGACTAATAACAATCAACTGTCATAGTCAAGTGACCTGTAAAGTCAAGAAGCTAATACGTTATCAAGGTTAAAATCAATCTTGCTTAAAACCACAACCTAAACATCGCATACAAACAAAGAAAGCCGCTAAAACTGAGATTATCTCAAATAGCAATTGAAATGACAAAGGAGCCAGAGCAAATCCCCAAACCAGAACAATTGTCCCAACTACCATAGCCGCAATGCGATGAATTTCCTCCTTAGTCCTCAAAGCAAACAAGAAAGTCCCTAACCCAATTAATAAGAAGACTAAGCTACTCATAAAGATATTTATTAATTAGAAGTGAAAGTAAATCATACAGATTTATAATGCTGACAAAGATTGCAGATGCCAATCATCTAAAATTTAGCATATAAAGATTTTACAGCCTAGTTTACGTTCGGAGACATTTGTGATTAAATCTCAATACAGTTCAGTTTAAAGCGATACAGAAAACACTAATATCCTAGCCCTACAAATAGTAAAAAATTTATTTCGGATGATTTAATCTGCAATTTTTATTACGGCATTTGTCTTACTTGCATTAATTATTAAGGTTTGTTTAATTTGAGTTTAAATCAATGATGAGTCCTGGTTTACTATTGTTTATAGAATCTCTGGGCGTGGTTTTTGGTTCCAATATTGGCACAACTAGTAATGCTAGGGATGTTTACAACGGGCTAGTCCTACGCATTTTTGCCCTGCACGCCCGTCGTGCATGGTAACAGCTAATCCCTGATGAAAAAACCAAAATCGGCAGACCTAAAGAGTGTAGGTGGGGTGCTGACAGAAGTAATGGTGATTTTCAGTTATTCTCACCGACCTAATTGATTCTACTTGACTTATCAATGTTTCCTGACCTATGTCAGCATTTTTTGTTTTAAAAATTAATTAAAAAGCGTATTTTCAAGCTCCTAGCGATTTTTTGGGAATTTATCTCTGATTATTTACTCAACTGATCTCCATTTGCGGTGTACTCTCAATATACGGTAACTATCACACTCAACCTTTGAGATAAATTACACCCAGAGGTGAATACCATGAAAAATTATGCTGATAAACAGGAATTTATATTAAGTCAAATCACAAATAAATATTTTCAGCGCCGAGATTTCAGTGGATGTGACTTGCGTGGAATCGACTTGAAAGGAATTGATTTAAGTGGTGTTAACTTCATAGGAGCGGATTTGCGTGATGCAAATTTATGTGGGTGTATCCTCACTCGTGCTAATCTAAGTGGCGCAAATCTGATGCAAGCTAACTTACGCGAAGCTAATTTGTATGAAGCATCTTTGTGCGAAGCTAATTTGATTAATGCTGATTTAACACGAGCAAATTTGTGTGGAACTTTCTTATGGCGGGCAAAATTCACAGGTAGTAATCTTTGGGGTGCTTCTTTATGTGATGTGGATTTGAGAGAAGCAGACTTAAGCGAAGCCAAATTAATTGAAGCATCACTGATTGAAGCTAATTTAGTTAGAGCAAATCTCACAGGAGCAAAGTTATGTGGAGCAAAATTACTAGAAGCTAATTTAACTGAGGCTAACTTAACTGGTGCAGACCTGACATGGGCAAATTTAACCAAGGCAAACTTGAATAAGGCAAACCTTTGGGAGACAAATCTGATTTATGCGAAGCTGTGGGATACTATCATGCCTGATGGGACAATTGAGCAACCTCAGATACTTATTAGTCATTAGTCATTTGTGATTTGTCAGAAGAGAATAACTTTCTGTTTGCCCAATAACTAAAATTCACGTTGTGAGAAGATAAAAATAGCGATCGCTAGCAACATAGCACTATAAAGTAAGCCATAGCCAGCATTTGTAATCAATGCAGTTGTGTCAGGTAGTGCTTGCAGTCCATAAACGGCATCGTTTTTTAAATCTAATCGAGATAAATCTGGTAAGATGAGAAACAAACCTTGAGTTAGACGTTCCATACCAGGGTTGAGGCTCAGACGACCAAGTTGTACTAAATCTGGAGTAATATTTCCGATTAAATATAGCGCAAAGGTTAAAACAGTCGCCAGTAAAGAAGCAGTGAAAACACCGAAGGTAATAGCCATAGCCGTGATTAATGACAACTGCAAAAATAAAAAAATTGCAGCAATTAAAATGCTGGTCGTTGAATGAGAAATGTTACCAAATTGTACAAATAATAGATAAATTGCTGTCATTGTGGCGACAAGCACAGCTAGTATTGCGGATAAACCCAAGTATTTGCCGACGATAATTTCGCTGCGACTGACAGGTTTAGCAATTAACACCAAAATAGTGCGTTTTTCAATTTCTTTATTAACCAGTCCCGTACCAATAAATATCGTCACAATTAAGCCGATGGCATTCATCGCCGCCAGCCCAAAGTCTAAAAACATTTTGTCTTCAGCCATTGCTGCAAATTCCGGAAGGACACGGAAACCAATGGCGATTATCAACGCATAAAAACCAATAATAAATAGGATGCGATCGCGTACCACTTCCTGAAACACATTCTTTGCCAATACAAAAATTCTATTAATACTCATTTGTTATTTGTTATTTGTTATTTGTGCTTTGTCATTGGGAATTAGGCATGCCTCAAAAATCAATCAATAGTTATTCTCCCCCTGCTCCCTCATCTCCCCTACTCCTCCCCCTGCTGCAAAGGCGGTGTTCCACCAAAAAGTTTACTGCCGCGATCGCATTCAATTTCTGCAATTGTAATCTTATTGTCTGAGTTGCTGGTTGCTGCAACTGGTTCAATGCGACAAGATTTTTTCAAGTAATAGCCCCGTGGGTTAGAACTCGGGCCCATCCAAATGCTTAATAAATCTAATATATATCCAGACTTAGCATTAGCTACACGCGGTTCAACGCGCCATAGTTCCTTTTCTTCATATTTACCCAAGTTCTTTTGAATTACTTCCGTACCTAGAGTTACTACCCGAGGTTCCACATCTTTTTTTGGGATCAACCATTTTTCTACTTCCGACCAAGGTCTTCCAGCTATTTCTTCTACTACTATTGGTTGAAGTTTCTCTAGAATTATAGCGCCGTTTCGGGGAATTTTTAGCCGCTCTTCTGTTCTGACAACAACGGTACTACTTCTAAAAGTATCTGCCTGCAAACTAGGATATTCTTGGAACCAATTATTCATCACAAAGTGAAACTGAATCCAGCAACTTAGCAACATACTACTAGCAACTAAAATTATGATTCTTTGGCGGTCTTCTGGTTTAGGAATTCGAGCTTTTGCATCAGTATCATTTCCTTCAATAAATTCTGGTATAGCCGTAATTAGCGCTGAAATTGTCGGCCAAAAAACGATTGTTCTTGGTGTAATTACATCCTCCTGATTTCCAAATGCAAAAACACTCACCAAAAATCCAGTGATCACTGCCCCGACTGGCATAAAAGTACCAGGAACTCTCAAAGGGTCTTCAGTTGTATACCAAGCTGTGCCAGCAATTAAAAATAACCAACCGAAAAAGGCAATTATATCTTTTATATAACCTATAGCAAAAAATGAAACTACCCAAGAAAAAACACTCAAATAAATAAATGTTTGCCAAGAATAAGCTTTGGGTGGGACTAATACCCTTCTAATTCCTGCATAAAGCCCTTCAGCAAATTTAAAAACCCCAAATACATCTTTAAGTAGCGTATTCATATTATTCCATCCACTTGATTAATCAATAGTCTTCCTTTCAATGAAGTAAATTTTTCCTACTTTGAGCGAAATATTAAAATAATGGTTATAGCACTATAACTCAGGGAATTCGCTATTAATGTAGTAATCACTAAATTGGTATTTTGTAATTTAGCAGTGCTAAAACTACGCCATCGCCGCCGTTGAGATGTTTGAGGCTCATCTTGTTTTTTAGCAACTGGTTCACTCAATGATAGTAATAATCCTCTTAAAATGAAAAATTTCATTATAAAAGTAGCAAAGAAAATTATACAAGCAGTTAAAATTAATAAACTTTGTGTATTCGCTGATTTAAAGTTATTAAAAAACATATAGTTAATTAATTCTGATTTCAGTTGTATCGACAACATTGGTTCTGCTACAAAAAATATGAACCAACCAATTACACTAGAAAACAGATTCATAGAGATAGCATAAAAAATGCTAGTTTTTTTGTCAAATTTTAGTCGCTTGTGCAAAACATACGCTTCAATCGGGATGGCAATCAGTACAAATAAAAAGTCAAACAAAATTCCACCAATAGGAAAAATCCTGGGAAGCATCCAATTTTCAGGCATAAATGGTCAAGGGTTAGGGTTAACTGTAGAGAGTATAACTGGGATAGTGAGGGTGATGGGGGAAATTATCTGATTGTTATTGTCCTTTACTATGTTGGTGTGCTAGTATTGCCTTTTTGATATTATTTATACATTATACTGATGCGTTAGAGGAGCAGTTTCTCTACCTAAGAGTACAAGACGTTAGGTAAGATTAAAGACTGCCACTTATAGCTTTTGAGAAATGACAAGGAACGGTATTGGTATTCGCACGGCGCAAGTGCGACAGGAACGGCTCGTTGGTCAAATTCACGTCTACGATGGCGTGGGTAAAGGTAAATCCCAAGCAGCTTTGGGGGTGGTTTTGCGCTCTATTGGCTTGGGGATAAATATGCCTAGCAATTCTAACCGCGTTTTACTGCTGCGGTTTTTAAAAGGGCCTGAACGTGATTATGACGAAGATGGCGCGATCGCAGCTTTGCAACGTGGGTTTCCTCATTTAATTGACCAGGTTCGCACTGGGAGAGCCGAATTTTTTGGTCATGAGGAAATTACCACTTTTGACCGAGATGAAGCGACGCGGGGTTGGGATGTCGCTAAAGGTGCGATCGCTAGTGGTTTATATTCAGTTGTTGTCTTGGATGAAATTAACCCGGTTCTGGATTTGGGTTTGCTACCAGTAGATCAAGTGGTAAAGACATTAAAATCTAAACCCCAAGAGTTGGAAATCATCGCCACCGGACGCGCCGCACCGCAAAAGTTGCTTGATATTGCAGATTTGCACTCAGAAATGAAACCTCATCACCATCCAACAGCTAAAGCTCTCTTTCTTGAAGGGATTGAAATTTATACTGGTGCTGGTAAAGGCAAGTCTACTAGTGCTTTGGGCAAAGCCTTACAAGCTATTGGTAGGGGAATCAATCATCCAGGATCTACCCGTGTGCTGATTATGCAGTGGCTTAAAGGTGGTAGTGGCTACACAGAAGACGCTGCGATCGCTGCCTTACAGCAGTCATATCCAGAAGTGGTGGATCATCAGCGCTGCGGTGGAGATGCGATCGTCTGGCGAAATTCCCGACAAGAATTAGATTATGTAGAAGCCGAAAGGGGTTGGGAAATCGCTAAAGTTGCGATCGCCTCTGGATTATATAAAACTATTATTCTTGATGAACTAAATCCCACCGTTGATTTAGAATTACTCCCCGTTGAACCGATTGTCCAAGCTTTACTCCGCAAACCCCGCGACACCGAAATCATTATTACTGGTCGCTGCCAAAATCCACCTGCGTACTTCGACTTGGCTAGCGTCCACTCAGAGGTTTACTGCCATAAACACTATGCTAATCAAGGTGTAGAACTTAAACGAGGGGTAGATTTTTAAGCGTCGCGGATTAGTTTATATGCTAGATTTTCTAGAAATACAACAAATTTGTTTACCAAAATGGTAAACTTATATTAGTGTAGTAAGGCATGGAAATCACCTTCGCTAACGGCAAACTGCAAAGCCTATGCCAAAAACAAGACTTAGCGCAAAGAAAATTGGGTGCAAAATGCGCCAAGAAATTGAGAACCCAGTTGGCTATTCTTGGTGCTGCTAGTTGTGTCACGGAATTAGTTATAGGTCATCCCCATCCCTTAAAAGGAGATAGGGCAGGAGAATTTGCAGTAAACCTAGAAGGTGGTAAACGACTTGTATTTAAGCCAGATAATGACCCCATCCCTCTTAGCGAGGACGGAAGCATTGATTGGTCAAAAGTTACTGCTGTTTGTATTGAATTCATTGGAGATTACCATGACTGAGACAACGCGTGCCTTTACACCAGATTGGGTATCTTCTCCCGGTGATGCCATTGCTGATTTATTAGAAGAGCGTGACTGGACACAAGCACAATTAGCAGAACGTTTAGGCTACACTACAAAACATATTAGCCAGTTGATCAATGGTAAAGCACCCATCAATGAAGAAACAGCCCTGAAACTAGAACGGGTTATGGGTAGTACAGCAGCATTCTGGCTCAGATATGAAGCTCAATATCGCGCCGCTTTGGCAAAGAAAGAAGAAGAAAACCGTTTAAAGGAGTGGACGCCTTGGTTAGATCATTTACCAGTCAAAGAATTGATGAACCAAGGTGTAATTCCTAAGTGCCGTTTAATTGCTAAGAATAAGCCTGATTTGGTAAAAAAGTTACTGCAATTTTTCGGTGTTGCCTCGCCGGAAGATTGGCAGAATTATTACGCAGGTATGGAAGTTGCTTTTCGTCGTACACGCGAAGAGCAAAGTGACGTTGGTGCTATTTCCACTTGGTTACGGTTGGGCGAAATAAGAGCAGAACAACTAGACTGTCCCAAGTACAGTAAACCAAAATTTGAAAAGGCGGTGCGGCAAATTCGCACTTTGACAGTGTTACCGCCAGAGGAGTTTAAACCACAGATGCAAAAGTTGTGCTGGGAAGCAGGGGTTGTGCTTGTTTTAATACCATCAATCAAGAAAGCGCACGTCAGTGGTGTTGCACGGTGGTTAAATCCGCATAAGGCACTGATTCAACTTTCGCTTTATGGTAAAACGAATGACCGCTTCTGGTTTAATTTTTTCCATGAAGCAGCACATATTTTATTACATGAGAAAGACAATATTTTTCTTGATGAATGGAATAGTGGGGAAAGTTTGAAATCGGAGCAGGAACGCCAAGCAGATCAATGGTCGCGGGAATTTTTGATCCCACCTGAGTATGAGGGGGAATTAGTGAAGCTTAAATCTGAAACTGATGTGATTGATTTTGCGGAACGTATCAGTATTAATCCTGCTATTGTTGTAGGTCGGCTGCAACACGATCATTTAATTGATCCGTCTTGGATGAATAGTTTAAAGCTGAGTTTGCATTTTCAAAACATAGAAAGCTGATACGTTGAAAATATGTGAAGTTTGGCGCACTAACAGGAATTTTTACTTTTGGGTAGTTGAATATTCTGCACGAAGCGATCGCGTCCTGCTGCTTTTGCTTGATACAATGCCCGATCTGCGGCGGAAATCATTTCTTCTAGATCAGAATCTGGGTGAGGAATTTCTGTTGTAAACCCGGCGCTCAGGGTAACATAAGGACTAACTTCAGAATTTTTATGAGGAATTGCTAGTTTTCGGACAGCATCACAAATGTTTTCGGCAACATGAGTCGCGCCCTCGGTGTCTGTGTTAGGTAAAATTACAGCAAATTCTTCCCCGCCATAACGGGCAACTAAATCTCCGGGACGTTTAATAATATCTTTGAGCGCTTTAGCAATTTCTTGAAGACAGCGATCGCCTATCCGATGACCATAGGTATCGTTATATAATTTGAAGAAATCAACATCGCAAAGAATCAGCGAAAGGGGACGTTTATCCCGTTTCATGCGCTGCCACTCTTGGTTAAAATACTCTTCAAAGCGTCGGCGGTTAGCTACTTGAGTTAATCCATCGATAGTAGCTAATCGCTGCAATTCCACATTAACGGCTTCTAGTTTTTGCTGTAACTGAGATTGCTCAATTAAGCGTTTTACCCGTTGTCGCAAAACTGCCCAGTGGATCGGTTTGGTAACATAATCCATTGCCCCCACAGCAAATGCTCGGTCAACTGACACTTGATCTTCAAGCCCTGTAACTATTAAAACTGGAGTGTACTTGCTAAAATCAAAATTTTGTAACTGAGTGCAACACTCGAACCCATCCATATCTGGCATTATGGCATCAAGAAGTACTATATCAGGATGCAATTGCTTAAAAACTTTTATTGCCTCTATGCCATTTTGAGCTTCCGCTATTTGATAGCCTTCCCGCTCCAAGAAATGCCGCAATATCAGGCGCATAAAAGGTTCATCATCAACAATTAGAACTAAAGATTGGCTTTCTTGAGCATCAGCTTTCATGGTACATCCTTCGCAACTTCTTGTTCTAAGGCAGCTTTAACTTGTTCATATTCCTGATATAGTTGTGAGATTAATTCTAGGCTGTTTTCTAATTTACTGCTGTATCCCTGTGCTTCTAACACCTTGCAAAGCTGTGATAGAGCGATCGCTCCAACAGAAGCACTGCTAGACTTAAGTTGGTGGGCTGTGTTCAATAGAGTCTGGGCATCCTGAGTTGTGATAGCTGTGCTGATATCTTGCACCAATCTCGCCGTGTCTGTAAGATAACACTCAATCAGTTCAACAAATGCCACACGATCTCCTCGGAGCATATTCTGCAAAGATTGGAGAATTTTAGCATCGATTTTGGCGGTTTTTAATGTCTGATTTTGCTCTGATTGTAAAATATATGCGGAAGGTTGCAATTCTAAGCACATCACCTTACCTTGTTCTCCTCTGGAAGTGAATTCAGAACTTTTTTGGGGTGGGCATTTGCTAAGTGCCTCAGCTAACTCTTGAAGCTGAATGGGTTTGCTAATGTAGTCATTCATACCAGCAGCAAGACAGACTTCGCGATCGCCCCGCATTGCATTAGCAGTTATCGCAATGATATAGGGACGAAAACCCACTCCCCATTCTTGACAGATTCTTCGAGTTGCTTCTAACCCATCCATTTTGGGCATGTGGACATCCATCAACACTAGGTCGAATGGCTGTTTTTGCAAAGCCTTTAGCACTTCTAACCCATTAGTTACGACATCCGCCACATAACCAATTTTCTGGAGCATCAGTAGGGCAACTTTTTGATTGACAATCGTATCTTCTGCCAGAAGAATCCGCAGTGGCAGTCGATGGGCTAAATGCCGATTAGCCAAGGAAAATGAGAAATACTGTCTGGGATTGGCTGATTTGCCAAAACACGGGTAATAACATCGTAGAGTTGAGACTGTTTGATCGGTTTATTCAAACAGGCAGCAAACTGGACATCATTAAAATCAGAGGAAGTTTCTGAGCTAGGGTTATGCCATCCATTTCCGACATCTGCATATCTAAAATGGCAATATCAAACTGCGTTCCTTTAGCAAGTTGAGCTAAAGCTGCTTTACCAAATTTGCCAGCATAAACCTGCATCTTCAAAGCACTTCTCCATTTTCAGTAAATTTAATGGCATTGTTGAGAAGATTCATCAAGACTTGACGCAGACGTGTCATATCGCCGATGATCTGAGTAGGAACTTATGGCTCGATTAAGTAAGCTAGTTCGATATCCTTTTGGGCAGCTTTATGAGCTAATAGGGAAATAAGCTGTTATGTATACAACTTACACAATCAGGGCGGGCAAGATGCCCACCCCACAAGCATATTGAAAAAATATTAGTGCAAATTAAAGGCGCAACAGCTTAGCTTGCTCCACACAAGCTCTCAAATCAAAAGGCTGTTCTTCTAATTCCAGTTTGCCCGACTCAATTTTAGAGAAATCTAGAATGTCGTTGATGATGATGAGCAAAGCATCTCCGCTACTGTGAACTGTTTCCACTAAGTCTTGTTGTTCAGGTGTGAGGTCAGTATCGAGCAATAGATCAGTCATGCCAATAACAGCATTCATTGGAGTCTCGCTTACTAACATTCTACGCGCAAAGGCTTACTGGCTTGGAAACTCGGATTTAAAAACGTAAAATACAAAGGTTGATATGCTTATTGACAACATCCAGAATTTTTAAGTGAAGCGTGAATTGTAAATCTGGAGTTGTAAGCGATGTCTTTGATGAGCTACGCCTACACATTTTTAATTTTTTATCGACGAAGGCAGAGGGCAGTTCTAGCTTACAGAAAACTGCCCTCTTTCAAAATAGGTTTATTGCCTATACTTGTACCTTAAATTACAGCTTCTTGGCGTTGACAATCAAAAACAACCATGTAAGAAGCATTTGGTTTTTCCTGGGGGAGGTGCCGCATATAGCCTTCGGCATCAGAACGGCTGCGGAAGCGAGCAACAATCTCCCGTTGCGTATTAGGAAGTAGACGAGCGATCGCCCAAGAATTAAGGCGTTCTTTATAAGCAATAGCTTGATTGTCTGATTTAGAAGCTTTGTAATCCGTATTTTCTGGCATAATTATGTTAACCGTATGAAGTTTAATGAAGGGCGTTAATTAGTTTCTAGGTAGGAATGCACTAACGCTTTTTTTTTATGCTGCTGCCACCTTGTTATTCGATTCTTGAAAAATTGTCAACACTGAGCGCTATATTTTAGACTACTGAAGTTGAAATTTTCAGGTAGCAATGAATCTCAAAGCCTTAATTTGTAATTGTTTCCAGGGCATAACAATGCTCAAGCAGAAAGTTTGGCAAATATTGGGTTTGTATGATTTGGATGCATACACGTAAGTAAAATCTGTATCAGTGTTAAAATGAACGCAAACGTCTTAAAAAATACTATTAAAAAATTTATATCTCAAAGCACTTAAAAACGAAAACAACAGAAAAAAGCGTGCATTCTGACTGAAGGCGGAGCAAGAGTTGCTCCACCCCTAAATTTTTTTTCAATTTTACCTATCTCTTCCTTCACCACTCCTTATTTAGTAGGGATTCAAATTCAGCTTGTAAGGCGGTTATATCCGCCAATCTTGCGACTAGTAAATTATCCTTACCAGCATCAGTTAAACGTACTTTCCAATAACGAATGCTGTCTGAGTTATTCAACCAAAACTGAATAACGGTATCTACCACTTGATCCAGATTCCAATCCCACTTTGCTGGAACTGATTCCACTGATTCTAGAAACGTATCTAGTGTACAGGTATGCATTCCCAAGTATTCCACGCCTTGGCGGGGTGGTTTTTGCCCATTTTGCTGTTGGTGATTAAAAAACTGCAAAAGTGGAGATACTCCGACAATATCAAAAGTGTATTTCATGCTACCACTCCCAATTTTAAATTAATTGCAGTAAAGCAGGGTAAGCGCATTTAATTTTGTACCTTAAAATACAGAATATTTGATCCATAAATGCAGAGGAAATTGGAATTGGGTATTAAATATGTTAAGTAGTACGCTAATAAGTAAAGCGTCTATTTTACATCAGGGTCAGTCTCATGAAATCAGGTTTCAACTCTTCTAATAATCCTCGTAGCTTATGCTCAAAGACTTTGAACATAGCAAACGCAGCAGCATTAACAGAAAAGATGGAATCGATTTTTAACGAAATAAAAGACCCTCGTATAGAAAGAAATCGTGTGCATTTATTAACAGATATTTTAATCATTGCCATACTATCAGTCATCGCAGGTGCCAAGGGATGGGAGGACATGGAGAATTATGGTTTAAGTAAATACGAGTGGTTGGAGCAGTTTTTAAAATTACCTGAAGGTATACCTTGTGCGGATACGTTTCGGCGAGTTTTTGAGCGTATTAATCCAAAAGTATTTGAGCAATGTTTTAGACGTTGGGTTGAATCAATAGTTGAGACTACAGGAGCGCAAGTAATCCCTATTGATGGGAAAACCCTCAAAGGCTCTTATGATAGAGGGTTGGGAAAAACAGCATTGCACCTAGTTAGTGCATGGTCGAGTCAGCATCGCCTTGTTTTGGGGCAAGTCAAAGTGGCTGATAAATCAAATGAAATTACTGCAATTCCTGCATTGTTAGAGCTATTAGATATTGCTGGATGTATTATTACAATTGATGCAATGGGTACACAAATTGCGATTGCATCTCAAATTTTCAATGCGAAAGCTGACTACGTTTTAGCACTTAAAGCTAATCATCCCACCCTTCATGCACAAGTTAAAGAATGGTTTCTTGCACAATTGCTGTTTCGTTTTGAAGGAATTACCCATAGCTATGACGAACGAGTAGAAAAAGGCCATCACCGTACTGAAAAACGGCAAATTTGGTGTGTCCCGGTTTCTCAATTACCACCTCTACACAATCAAAGTGATTGGGCTGGACTTCAATGCGTGGTTATGGTTGTACGTGTCAGACATCTATGGAACAAAACTACCCGCGAAGTGCAGTTTTATCTCACTAGTTTAGATTGCGATGCTCGTAAATTAGGACAAGCAATTCGCCTCCACTGGAGTGTTGAAAATGGGCTGCATTGGACTCTAGATGTTACCTTCAATGAAGACGCTTGCCGCGTCCGTACTGGTCATGCCCCGCAAAATTTATCATTGCTGCGGCGAATTGCACTTAACGCTTTGAATCTAGAGCAATCGTTCAAACGTAGTAATCGCCAAAAATCCAATCGAGCCGCTATGGATAACAATTATATGTTGACGATTTTAACTACTTGCTTATCTCATCATAATCATGCTGAAAAGCCTTGCTGTCAATAGGGTTTGAAATGCGCTTACCCTGATTGCAGTAAAGCTTTAGTTTTTTCTAATATAACGTCTAAGAAGTAGCTAAAGCATCTAAAAAAAGTAGAGTTTATATCTATACAATAAGTACTAAATCTCAGCTAAGAATTAGCACTAACAAGCCTTGAGTGCTAATTTGTTTTAATAGTTTGATTTTTTATTAAGGAGTTAAAGTAATTGATTAAGAGGTGTAGATAGGAATCGAAAATTATTTAATTCTTAAAAAACTTAATTAATAAATATCTCCATATTTTCAAAGAAAGGGCTACCATTAGATGAATCTAAATACATTTTTTTCAGGTGAAGCTGGTAACATACTCGTTGTAGTTTGCATTTACGAGTGAAAACGTAAAAACACTCATTTACTGAAATGATTGTTATCTTGCGGCTAAGTAGAACAATTGCCTACTTTTTATGTCTTAAGAGCGACGGGATGAGGGGGCTAGCACTGCAATCGTTAAAGTACTGGGACGAATATAATTGTCATAATCAATCCCTGTGGTTAGGGATTAATTATAGCGATCGCTTATACGGAACTGCGATCGCTTCTCTACTGGATAAAATTCCCAAGTTCACTATCCTGTTATAGCGGTTATCAAGAAAGAACACCTCAGGCAGTCGATGCCTCACTTCAGGGTTTTCACCAACCGCGACCATATTATGTAGAGACTGTTAACCAATAAAATAAAAATCTCCACCAAATACAAGATAAATTCGAGTGCATACTCCGCATTAAGCGGCGATAAATTAGCGTCAGTTTGTAAGTATGCAAAGATCAGGGGGACAAGGAAGTAATTTTTTTTTCGCTTATCTCCCCCTGTGATACCTGAGCAACGAACTCAAATTGCTAGTTAGTTCAGGAAATTTGGAGTACCTTTACCACCATTCTTACCTACAGCAGGAATTTCTAGTAGGTTATCGGCAGCTTTGCCAGTACCATCATTGGCAACATACATAGAGTTACCTAGATGTCCATTAGGAACGAACAGTTGCGGGTGGTCAAAGGGCCCTTTCTCAGAGACAACTCGCTCATCAGTGAGTCCTTTCAGGAAAGCCACCAAGTCATCTTTTTCAGATTCGCTTAATCCCAATGGGCGGAGAACCCCGTCCTGGCGGAAATCTCCACCACGATTATAGAAGTCCACCACTTGTGGCAAAGTCAAATAGCC
The DNA here is from genome assembly GCF_035638895.1 of Nostoc sp. Lineage (GTDB taxonomy): Bacteria > Cyanobacteriota > Cyanobacteriia > Cyanobacteriales > Nostocaceae > Nostoc. The sequence goes on from NZ_DASQZC010000158.1 coordinate 41,512, forward strand.
ACCATTGTGGAAGTAAGGAGCTGTGAGTTCTATATTGCGTAGTCCAGGAGTCTTAAACTGTCCGTCTGCAACTACTGTGTCATTGGAAGTAACTGTAATATTGGGGCTTGAACCAAGAAGTAGTGGGAATTTCCCCAAAGCAGCTACCCCCGACTCCGAAAGCGGATTACCAAATGGGTCTCCACCACCAACACCGATATCTTCTAGGGTGGGTCTAACACCGATGTTGAAGTAACCTCTGTCCGAGACGGTTCTGGGAGTGGTGGTAGTGGCTCTAAGTCTTTGGTTCTTGACGTTGCTAACCGAGGCGCTGGTGAGTTCCAACCCACTATGGCAGAAGATGCAGGCAGCTTTACCCTCGAATAGTTGTTTGCCTCGTTGTTGCTGGACGGTGAGGGCGGTGGTGTTTCCTTCTAAGAAGCGATCGTAGGGTGTATCGTTGGCAATGAGTGTAGACTCGTACAACTGAACTGCAAGCCCAAAGAATAGCGAGAAGTTATAATCTAACAGCCTGTACTCATTGGTTTGGGAAGAGTTATCAGCGCTGTTGACAAAAGTCCGTTTACCTTCAGCATCAACTTGGATGAGTTGATTAGAGTTCCACCACTCTGGCTTAAAGGCATCTTTAATCAGATCCTCGTAGGTTTTATCCTTGAGTCCGGGTTGAGGATATCCACTGTCTGCACCTAAAACGCTGTCTTGTGGATGCACAATCTGTTTGCCTAGTGGTGTGAGTCCAGACAACTTTTGCCCCAGGACTCTGGGGAGCTTTGTACCCCCAATTGACAGAATATTTTCCAGCGAACCATTGACAACTATAAATTTGCTGAGGTCAATTTGACCAAACTTATTACCAATTTCTTGAAAAGTGCGACCATCAGCAGACGACTCAAAGGAACTGAGTGGTGGGCCGACCGCCTGGGAAGCCAAAGACGAATTATTCAGGCTGACTTTGACAAATTTAAGCTGATTTGGGTTTTCTGCTTTCACCACAGAGGCGTTAGGGTCTCTTAAACCGAAGGGATTCACCCCATTAAAGATATCTTGTGCCCTTCCATCCCAGAAGTTGCGGAAGTTGAATGCTGCATTAATTACGGTTGGCGTATTACGCGGCTGGACGCGGCGCACATTGATACCTGCCACTTTAAACACTGGATCTGGCTCACTTGTTTCTACGTCTCTTGAGCTACCGGGTATAACACCAACAAATTTTGTATTTGCGACTCCTTGAGAGGAGCTAACATCGTTATTGTCAGATACCACAGTCGTAGAATCATTTGGATTTGACAGCTTGTGAAAGGGAAAATCTTCTTTTCTTAGCTGGTAGTTTGGCGCGCCGCCTATATTAAAAATTATATCTGGATTCTCTGTACGGTCAGCGTTAATTCGCAAAAGCCCAGGAGCAATCTGATTTATGGATCTATTGTCGGCTCCAGCATGGAAGTGGCAAGTAGCACAGGAGGTCTGTCCGTCGCTCCCAACCTGCATATCCCAAAAAAGAGTCTTTCCTAACTTGATTGCAGCTGCTTTACTTTTTACAAAGTCTCCAAGATTGTCAGGTTCTGGAACCGATACGCTCTTGAGCGAAACTGGAGGCGACCCCGTAACCTGCGCGGATACACTATTTCCAGCGATTACTGCTACCATAACAATCACAGCAATTGCTATAGTCTTGGAAAATCTTGTTCCTAGTTGGTTAAGCAAGCCATTGCCAAGTCTCCACCATTGGCAGTTTATTTTTGTCATCAAAGATTTGAGCAAAATTCGACCTCTTGAGGTCAGTAGGAAGTAAATTGATAAGCCAGTAATAAAGGTTACTAAGCTTATTATTGGTATAATTCCCATGAGTTTTGTATACTTACGCAATGCCAGATCAAGTAAACCTCAATTAATACTCGTCAAGCAAGTACCTGTATAACTTACATTGGGCACACAAGTTTTATGCAGAACCAGCCAATTATTTACAAAAGTTTATAAAAAATTCTGTTTGATAATTTGACAGCGTAGTGTCTGTTGAGTTTTCAGCTCTATCTCATAAGTTTTTCGCAGACGACACGCAATATTTATAAAAGTTCGCTGCGCTACAGCCAATGTTTTCTCCATAACCCGAAAATGACGACGGGTCGCACAATGATTGGGGTCATTGTGACTATTGGATTTTAGAGCGATCGCCCCAAATTTTCTAACGCAGTTGTATTTGTTGAAGTCGATACCCTTAGCGTCATTGGTGTGTAGCAGTAAATCATCGCACCCAAGACACTTACAATCAATAGGCTGACGATGCCAGCTAACACCCAATAAACCAGTAATTTCTTTTTAGATATCAATTATCGTTATAGTTTTTTACTTTGAAAAAGCATAAATTTTTTATGGCTCGAAAAACCCCACCTCCAAAGACGTATTAAATAATGGACTTATTTGACCAGCATCTTGCAAAAATAACTGAAGAATCAGCACCCCTGGCGGCTCGGATGCGTCCACGGACACTTGATGAATTTATTGGTCAAGAGCATATTATCGGACAAGGAAGGCTACTGCGGCGTGCTATTAGTTTAGATCAACTGTCTTCTTTAATCTTTTCTGGGCCACCAGGGACTGGCAAGACTACTTTAGCGCGTGTTATTGCCAACACGACCCGCGCTCACTTCATTGCTATCAATGCTGTACTCTCAGGAGTTAAAGAAATTCGATCGGCAATTGAAAAAGCCCAAGAAGAGCGCAAGTTTCATAATCAACGAACTATTCTTTTTGTCGATGAAGTCCATCGTTTTAACAAGTCTCAACAAGATGCTCTATTGCCTTGGGTAGAGAATGGTACAATCATTCTCATTGGTGCTACCACCGAAAATCCTTTTTTTGAAGTCAATAAAGCACTTGTCAGCCGTTCGCGGATTTTTCAACTTCAGCAATTAACTGATAAAGATTTATACAAAATTGTTGAGCAAACACTAGCTGATTCGGAACGCGGTTATGGCAAGTTAACAGTACAAATTGACGTAGATGCTTTAGCTCATCTAGTTAATGTTGCCAATGGTGATGCTCGTTCATTATTAAATGCCTTGCAACTGGCTGTAGAGACTACATCCCCGGATGCTACAGGTATTATTCATATTCCCCTAGCAGTGGCAGAAGAATCAATTCAGCAACGTGCTGTTTTATATGATAAAGAAGGGGATGTCCATTTTGATACCATCAGTGCTTTTATCAAGAGCTTACGAGGTTCTGACCCAGATGCAGCACTCTACTGGCTAGCCAAAATGGTTTATGCAGGTGAAGACCCGCGTTTCATTTTCCGTCGGATGTTAATTCTTGCCAGCGAAGATGTCGGATTAGCTGACCCTCAAGCAGTTGTTGTTACGAATGCTTGTGCCGAAGCGTTTGATCGCGTGGGAATGCCGGAAGGACGTTATCATTTGGCGCAGGCGGTACTTTATTTAGCGACTGCACCAAAATCCAATAGCATTATGGGCTTTTTTGATGCTTTAGCCGCAGTAGAAATTGAAAATGTTGCTCCCGTTCCCACTCATCTTAAAGATGGCAATCGGGATAAAAAAGGTTTTGGACATGGGGCGGGTTATCTCTATCCTCACGCTTACCGAGATCATTGGGTAGAACAGCAATATTTACCCAAGAGCTTGCAAGGTCAATTATTTTACCAACCATCAACCCAAGGTTATGAACACCAAATCGCAACACAAGTGGCACGTCGTCGAGAAGCTCAACTTGCTGCAATAGTAGAAGGTATTGGTGTTGCACCAGTAGAAGTGATGACTTATGGAACTGTTGACCGAGCAGATGAGCGCTGGTTACAACGCACACTTTCTCAGGTAAGTACACAATTAGCATCTGTGCGCGATCGCATTTTTACTTTCGCTCAATTACAACGTCATCATTTAGTATTAGATATTAATGCTGCCACTGGTTTACTTACTTGGGAAGCAATCCGGCAAGTTCCAGAAGGTGGAGTTTATGCCTGTGTCCGTAATAGCTCTGATGCCAATGCTTTAAATGAACAAGCTGCGGCACTTCCTGAAACGATGCGACCAATAATTTTTACTGCATCTGTTGCACAGATACCTGCGATACTCCTGTCTCTTGCACCAAATGTACAGTTTGACTCTATTATCGGGCGCAATGTACTAGCCTCTCAAGCGGATAAGGGGCTTGCTGCTCAAATTTTAACTCAATTGCTCCCGCACTCAGTCAAACTTATTTTAAGTGAGACAGTACCTCGTCATACCCAAAGGTTTTACCGCTTACTGCCCAACCAAAATTTAGATGCCCAATTGTATGAGCAATTAGTTTTAGCGGAAGAAGCTATTTATACAGATGCCTCTGATCCCATGCTTAACTGGGACACTGACGATTTGCGTCACGCTTTTGCTTCAAGTGGACACTACGTACAAGTGGTTGTTGAACAGTATTTGACACCATTGTATATCTCTGATAATTTTATCAAGCGTTTATTTACTGCTAATCCTAATCGACCAAGCTATGCAGATCGTCTGGCTGCAAATTTGACCAGTGAGGAAATAGACATTATTAAAAGTTTATTTATTCGTTACTTACTCAATCAATCCGTTACTTGGTCAAGCACTATGGCATTTTTAAAGATTAGCGGATGAATATTTTCTGGCTCCCAAATCTCAGTCATTTACAGTTATGATTTAAAAAATACAATTGCTATTATACATGTCATAATAAAAACAGATAACTGAAGAATCGGTGACATTTATTCCTTGACTTCGTTTGAAATTTGTTTGCCAATTATCTGAGCGCACTAAAAAATTTTACAGAATTATGCCAATTAAAAAACACATTCATTTGAATATTGGAAGTTTCCTTAATCCAGTAGATAAAAAGATAATTGTCAATTTAGCTAGCGAAGATATTTTAACCTTAATCACGCAAGAATTAAAAACTCGCTACTCTCCAGAAACTCAAAAACAATTACTTGAGGAGAGTTCCCAGTTGTTGCCTGATTTCGTGTTACAAGAATTATTAAAGCGCCAAGAACAGGTAGTAAACGTTAACCCCGATACCTTGATAATGGTTAATTGCCAGATAGCAGAGGTAGAGGCCGATGACTTGGGATTCGATTTAAATGTCGAAGCATATTTTGTCATTACAGATACAACAGGTCAAAATCATTTTCGGGCTAATAAGATAGTCCTTTGGTCGAATATATGGGGTGATGAACAACGGCTTTTTGATTTAGAAGATGAACTAGGTGACCAATTCTGGACAAATTATCAAATCCAGTTACTTTTTGATGAAAAAGAGCATCAAACAATTCAACTAGAAGTGTCACAAATAGATGATTATACAGCGAGGTTAGAATTTTACCCATCGTTGAAAAGGTTTTTACCATCCATAGTTCCCTTTACGGATAATGAATTTTAAATTGTTGGAACATTCGTATTATGCAGCTTAAATACCGATTAGCTTAATTATTACTACCGCGTGGTTGATGCGTCATCATCTGAGACTTCAGGAAGTGTAGTCGCAGGTTTGACTGATTTTCCTGACTGATTTGATTTCCTAGATAATCAGTCACCCAAAAAGGAAAATTTACAAAGGAATGATGCCTTAGACTATGGCTCTTTTTCAAACCAGCGATTTTGACAAAATTAGTGCCAGATATCCATTGTTGCCTACGTTCGGCAGCTTAGGAATATTAATTGTACTTAGGTAATTGCGGCATTGTCTAATAACCCAAGTGTCAGGTTATTACGCAAACGACAAGAGCAAAATATAAAGAATACGTTAAGCTCAGTACTTATAATATCTCAGTAAGTAGGCGAGAATAAATCAAACTATATTAAGTAATACAAAATATCTTAAAATGTTTTAGAGCAAGGGATGTAGCCCTTGTTTGAGAACTAAAATCATCACTACAAACCTTTAATTATTTACGCCGCTCTACTTACATTTATAAGTCGATAACATAAAGATTATGCGAAGATATTTCTTGAATTATAGACATATAAATCATTTTTCGGTATTTAATTGTTATCAAGTTATCTGCATGTTGCCTATTTCCAAGTGTCGAATAATAAATTATTTTTCGTTATTAACACTCTTAAAAGATGTTTTAAAGTTACCAAAAGGTATAATTTCGCACTTCTGACTTCAAACAACTCCAAGGAAAATCTAGGTTTTAGCCATATACTGAGATGTTTTCCTGTGCTGGCACTTGAAAGCAAAAGACCTGATTTGCCAATCGGTGGTAAGGCCAACGGCAGTGACTTTAGCCGCTCAGGCTCGCGCGACTACCTGACTTTTCTACCTCATTTAAAAAGCCGACGAAGAACCTAAACCCTTTCTCGATAGAGATGGGGAAAAGTTAAAATCTCTCTCGGTCATAGGAGGCTACCATTTACACACAAGTGCCGCAAAGGTTTCAACTCTTTTAGCCCCATAAATACCCAAATTTCGGGCGACTTGAAACTCTATTTCTCCCCCTATTTTTACGACTAGGGCAACCAAAGCAATTTTCAGATGGGATTATACAGACTTGTGTGTACACCGTGGCTCATAGGAGGGGAGAGATTTTCCAAATACGGTGAAAGTCTGGTATGAGAGCAAGTAGTAAATGTAATTTTTTATATTAAAAAACTGGAGTAACCTCAATGTCTATATTTACCGTGACTAACACCAAGAACAGTGATGCAGGTTCTCTGCGGCAGGCAATTTTAAATGCCAATGCCTTGGCAGGAAAAGACATCATCAATTTTGGTGGACTGTTTAATGATGGACTCGCTCATACCATCAGTTTGACTGGTAGTAGTCTGAGTATCACAGATGACCTTACCATTCAAGGCACAAATCCAGGCTTACTAACTGTTAGTGATAATAGTGCTGACCGTGTTTTTGACATTGGCAATGGTGTAACTGTTGCAATCAACGGGCTAACTATTACCAATAGCTATAAAAACGCCGGCGGAGGCGGTGCCATCTCCAATCAAGGCGTCCTTAACTTGAGCAACACTACCATCACTGGCAATACTGCGGAATACGGCGGTGCTATCTTTAATGAAGGCACCCTATCGGTGAGCAACAGCACCATCACTGGCAATTCGGCGACAAACAACGGCGGCGGCATCTTCAGCTCTGGCATTCTATCAGTCGATAAAAGCACCATTAGTGACAACACTGCATATAGAGAAGGCGGCGGCATTTACAACTATGTTTTTAAGGAGAACGGCAACCAGAATATAGGCATCGTTACCGTGAGTAATAGTACCATTCGTGCCAACACTGCGGAATATGGAGGCGGCGGCATCTTTGGTTACGAGTTTGGCACTATAACGGTGAGTAAGAGCCTCATCAGTGATAACAGTGTCAGCTTCAGGTCTAGCTACTATGGCGGCGGCGGCATCTTCAGTTCTGGCATCCTATCAGTGGATAGGAGTAGCTTCATTGACAACACTGCGGAATACGGTGGTGGTATCTATGGTAGCTACGAAGGTGCTATAACCGTGAGTAACAGTCTCATTAGTAACAATAACGCCAGCAACGGTGGCGGCATCTACAGCAGTGTTACTCTCTCAGTAAATAATAGTACCATTAGTGGCAACACTGCGGAATACGGTGGTGGTATCTATGACGGTATCAGTCTTAATCAGGGTGATGGCACTATAACGGTGAATAACAGCCTCATTAGTGACAATTCGGCAGGTACAAACGGCTCCGGTGGCGGTATCTATGTTAGCGGCACTACAATCGGCGGTACTATAACTGTGAATAACAGTCTCATCAGTAAGAACCACGGCTACTTAGGCGGCGGTATCTACAACGAAGGCACTATAACCCTGAGTAACAGCAGCATCAGTAATAACTATGCGGAATACGGCGGTGCCATCTATAACCCAGGCTTTATCATTCCGGGTTACCGTGGTCCAGATGTACTAGTATATGGCAGCATTACAGTTGAGAATAGTACTATCAAACACAATAAGGCTACCACTGGAGGTGGAATCTATAATCAGGGTACCCTATCGGTAAGTAATAGTACCATTAGTAATAACTATGCCAGGGATTACGGTGGCGGTATCTACAACGAGCCGTTAGGAATCGTTACCGTGGACTATAGCACCATTAGCGGCAATCAAGCACACTTTGGCGCTGGCATCTATAATAGTGCCACCCTAACAGTGGGAAATAGCACTATCAAACACAATAAAGCTTTTGGGATCGAACTTAGTTCTGGTAGTTACGAGTCTGGACGTGGTGGCGGCATTTACAACTCTAGCGCTGGCACTGCTACACTGGATTACAGCAGCATTATTTGTAACTTTGACATCCCACGAAAGAATTCAACTAAGGTTATCAAGCTGGATAATGTCGTAGGTAAATTCATCACCAAAGCTTCATACGTCAAAGCTCGCCAGTGACACCTGCTTTCGGTTTACCCCTAAGTTGGACTTTTCCTCCATCTACGCTGACGGATGTAACTGATTGTTTAGCAAGTGGTAGTTAAAAATCTTGCAAAAAGTATTGGGAATTGGTGAAGGAGACTTGCCACGATGGGTTTGCTCAATTGGTGTCGTTTGCGCCACAGTCAAATGAGTGGATGGGATGATTTAAATCCATCAAAACCGTTATTGTGAGTCTGTTTGTTATTGGGCAGTTTCCTCTTTTTAGAGCAAATAATCTCTATTACCTTGCCCTCAAAAAAAACAATTGTGTACTCCTTCTCTTCTCCGTTGCTTAAAGTGGCTTTGCAAGGTTTGTTTTAGCCTAAGATTGGGTCTGAATCAAGTTCCCAGTGATGTTTGAGCAATTCTTGGTAAGTCGCTTCCCTAATTATCATCTGCTTATAGAGCATCAGCGAAAACTCTTGAGCTTGTTCACGGGACATCTGTTGCACTTGATCAGAAAAAGTTCTAAGGCTAAATTCTTGTTCTAAAGATAATTTAATGGGTTGATTCATCGCTTTTATTACTCTTTTGTTTGGGTTTGCTTATATAAGCAAATATTGCTTTATATAAATAAATGTTACGTTAGCTTTACAAAAAGCAAAGGGTGGTAAACCGTACCAAGTAGGTTATAAATGCCGTATCTGCTGCTGAAAAGCTTTATATGACTGCATTGTGGCAACCCAAGTAAAAATTAAAAGCATTTTTAACCTTTGTTTGCAGCTGGCGATCGCTCAAAAGAAGAGATGGGCAATACAATCATTCCTGTGGGCAACGGTGGTGATGAAGGGACTTCCCAGTGGATGAAGGCGGCGGGTATTGCCATCGATGAGCAGCATTTTTGCAAGGTGGCTAGAGTTAAATTACTTTTAAAGCTGACAAATTGCTTTTAAAACTTGTAGCAACTGACTTGAACGCTCTCTTTCCATTAAATTTAATTCTGGTAACAGATAATAAATAGGGGGATTTCCTGGTTCGAGATAGACAAATTGATAACTTCTACCATTAGCCGTTAATCCCCAAATTGATTTTTGATTATCTAAATTTTTATAAGAGTACGTGAGTAACTGAGGTAAACCAGTTGAAATATCAATTTGACTATTTTTAGATTCAATTAACAGTACCCAAAAATATGTTTGAGGTTTTGTATGTTTAGCTTTACTAATAGCTAAAATATCAAATCTTCCTTTAATTTTGATATCTTCATCTTCAACTTCAATATCAGCAATATTCTCCTCTAAAACAATTTCGATAGGATAGCGATAAAAACCAGCTAATCTTAATAAAGGAGCAACTGCAAGAAACTTTACCTGACCTTCAGAAACTTTACCTGCTGTAAGATAGCGTCGAAAGTCATTTCTAATTTGCAGAAGTTCTTGCTGTTCCGCTTCCGTAAAAGGTTCTAGAGATAAGTAGTTAGAAAATGAGTCACTGTATTGTTCTTGAAAGCCAAACAGACGCTGAACTTCTTCTAAGGATAAATTACGAGCGTTGACAATTGTCATATATTTTTCCCTGATTATTGATCTAGTAATTGAGATTCATGCTGATCATAGTTTTGGTGAAGTGTATTGCGATCGCACTTAAGAGCGTGGATTTAAATTTTTGCAGTTTATATTATTATCAACGTTTATTAGGCAAGCCTTCTTTTAACTTCTTCAGCCAAATCTACTAGTAGCACTTCTACTTGCTCACCTGTTTTCAAATCTTTCAGCGATGACTTTTGTGCTGCTGCTTCTTCAGAACCGATAATTACACAAAATTGAATTCCTTGTTTGTCAGCTAGCTGAAATTGTTTACCCAAGGGACGCTTATCAAAGTTAGTGATCACATTAATTCCAGCCTGACGCAGATGTTGCGAAACTTTTAAATAAGTTGGCATTAAATCTTCTTGCATATTTACTACCATCACTTGGGCTGGTGTAGCAGCTAAAGTACTAAGAATACCAGCTTTTAACAAGCGACTAATTAAGCGAGTTAATCCTATAGAAATACCTACACCAGGCATTTTTTCACCCAAAAATACCCCAACTAATTCTTCATATCTACCGCCAGAACAGATACTACCTAAAGCCTCATGACCTAATAAGGTTGTTTCGTAAACTGTACCAGTATAATAATCAAGACCACGGGCAATGGATAAATCAATACAGAAACGATTTTCGGCAACTCCGAGATTACGCACGCCTGCAATTACCGTTTCTAATTCGCTAACTCCCAGGTTTAATTGCTCGGTTTCTGATAAATTTTGGGCAAGATACTTAAGTTTATCTAATACTTCATCAACAGAACCATCTATTTTAATAAAATCAATAATTTTTTGGGTTTGTTCTCCTGAAACACCCTCTTTTTCTAATTCTTGTTTTACTTTAGTTTCACCAATTTTTTCTAAATTATCAACAATACTAATACACGATTTAATTTTATCTTCAGTAATTCCTACTGACTTAAAAAAACCTGTGAGAACTTTACGGTTATTAATGCGAATCAAAAAATCACCAATATTTATCGCTTCAAATATCTCAGTGATAATTGCAGGCATCTGAGCATCATAGAGCAAGCTGAGTTCACGACGAGCAACTACATCAATATCACACTGGCGGAACTGACGAAAACGCCCATCTTTTGCTCGTTCACCCCGAAAAACTACATCCATTTGGTAGCGGGCAAAGGGAAAGGTTAACTCATTCAGGTGACGGGCAATATACGCTGCTAAAGGAACTGTTTGATCAAATTTTAAAGCTCTTGCTTCTGAACCGGTTTCACCCGATTTATCTCTCTCGGCTTGTCGATTTGGTGGCAGGATGGGGTCAATACCATAAATGATATTGTCGCCTTGATTTCCTTTAGCTTGCAGCACTTCTAAACGTTCTACAGCAGGTGTTTCAATGGGCGTAAATCCGTAGCTTTCAAAAACTCTACGGATGATATCTAGCAAATATAATTCTAGACGCTTTTCACTAGGAAGAAATTCTGGGAAACCACTAGGAGTAGAAAAGTTTATTTTGTCACCTTTTGCCATGCGTCTACCTTACTAAGTTGAAATTTGAGATGAAAGCCTAAGCGCTGGAAATCGTCGCTACACAAACATAGACGCTTTGCGGCTACTCTTACGAGAACGCTTTCAGCGAAGCCGCAGGGTAGTTTGCCTGCGCGGACTGGAGAATAATGAGTGATTATCTCTGAGCGAAGAAATTACTATCTTACTCGTTCTTCTTGAATTAAGGTGCGTTGAAAAATTTTGTTGTTCTTAAACCAATGCCAAGTGCGGGCACGATTGTTATTGTCAGGACTAATATAGATCATTTCGTATAAGCTCATTTCTGGGTTTGTTTTATAACTAAACCACAAAATCACAATCGAATCATCGGCTTCCCAGGCTTTACCTTGGATGCGATCGGTGTCAAACCACAGCTTATTATCTTTATAGCTTCCTGGAAATTCATGTTCTTCTTGTTTACCATCAGACCATTTATAACGATTAATTTGGTAGTAGGGATGAGGGCCATTTTCTGGAAATTGACAAGTTAAGTGAGACTCATAACTGTCAAGGATTTTTCCTGTTGTATCAACTAATGTATAAGTCCCTACCCAATCTCCTTCATGACGGGCAAGCACGGGCATTCCTTCTCGAATATTTGACATTGCAATTCACCTTTTATTGTTCTAACATTTGGAAAAAGCAAGTAAAGTAATCGGGAAAAGTTTTCGCTGTACAACCACGGTCTTTGATTACAATGCCTGGAACCTTTAAGCCAGTGACAGCAAATGCCAGTTATAAGGCATTTTCTAAAATCGAGTCACTTGGCGCTAAGTCTGCGACGATTAATGCCCGATTGGTAATACTTTTAGAAACAGGAATCTCTACCGTGGCATGTACTGGGCGATTCACAACAGCGATCGCAATGGTATCCATTTTAAATCTCTGTGCAGGTAGTCAGCTACAACTTAATTATGTTCGCATATTATGAGTGGGGAGTGGGGAAGGTTGTCAAAGATGGCTTTAATCATCGCTGGCATAACTTGACGCGAAGCATAACGAATTCCGTTTTTCTTCCAAGCGATGCCTGCGGCGGGCTACGCCTACGCATTTATCGTCGGCTTCTAATGTTCTGTATCCACACTAATATCTTTTGCCCGTCGCGCCGCCTGCGATCGCCAGTTTACGCTTTTATTGTCCACGTCCTGGCTTGCAATCTGCAAAACCCAATGCCTCGGTGTCGATAAAACTTGCGATCGCCATCTCAATAACTGCTTCGATTGGATATTCAATTTCAGTAGCACGAGCAATTAGAGCGGCGCGAATTCTTTCAGGTAAGCATCCTAAAATAACTTCGGCATCATTGGGGGAAAGTTGCTCTTGGAGTTTTGCTTGCATCGCTTTACTACCCTTCGGCTGGAATTTGGACGTTGTAAGGAGGTTCGGTAGCTCTTAAAATAATGGCTTCTAGCTCCAATAGTAACGTAGGGTTTTCCCAATGTGAAATCAATTGCACTGCGATTCGCACATCTCCATCGTTATACTTATCGAGCCACGCCCACAAAAAAGCTTTGTGTCCACCACTGAAACGCCCCCGCAAGCTTTTGGTTTTACCGATGTACAGCAATCCGTCAGTCTTGTGCCTGATTGCATAGATGCCAGGACGAGCCGGAATGGTCGCAAAATCACGCGTCAAGGGTTGGCATTGTTCAAAGGGAATGAAGGCGATCGCATCCAGAATTTTCCGAGCTTGAGCTTGAAGTTCAGAATCATTTGTTGGCATGAAGACCAGAGGGGTGATTGCACAGAAATCATACTCTCACGAATTCTGCCATAACCTACAATCACCCTATGTAAAAGACTTTACTCGCTAAAGCAGCAGAAGCGAAGCGATCGGACAAGAAACTGCTGGCGAACTTGACTGTGACTGTCTTAAAAGTCAAGCGATGCCTGCGGCGGGCTACGCCTACGCATTTATCGTCGGCTTCTAATGTTCTTCTGTATCTACACCAATATCTTTCGTCAGTCCCGCCGCCTGCGATCGCCAGTTGACTGGAATTGAATAGCTAAACTTTGTACGGCTTGATTCAATGCCAACAAAGGAAAGTCTTGCAAAATTTCCAGTCGTTGAGTGGCGATCGCTGTATCTCCCTTAGCTACTTGTTTCACTCACAGCACTTTCTAAATTTTATCTGCCCTCATCCTACAGCATTGAAACTTTATTTGGAGGGTTTGCGGGGGATCGACGATCGCACTTAAGGTTGAAAGCGAAGGTGTTGGAGCCGTCTTACTTGGGCAATGGTTTCAAAGTCGCGATCGTTGTGAATCAAAAGCAAATTATTTTCCAGAGCAGTTTGAGCAATGCAGCAATCGATTGGGCTGCGAACGGTAAGCCCTTGGCGGCGCAAGTCATAGTAAATACGGGCAGCCGCTTGCCAAGAATCAATCGAGGGTTCAATATAATTTTGTGTTTCGAGGTAGGTTGAGAGGAGAGTCCATTCTTGCTCGTTCAGGCTACCTTGAAGCAATTCAAGCTGAGTGAATCGGGTGAGTAAAACTTCTCGATTAGCAATCAAAGTTTCAAGCTGCTGGCGAACTTGACCGTTGCGATCGCGGAAGACGACTATCTAAACTGATGTATCAATCAGCAGCATGACGAGTCTCGCGCAGAGTTTTGTGGTCAAAGTCTGGGGTAAACTGAATTTGTCCAGCGAGGTCGAAAAGGTTTTTCTTGCGGTGTGATGTTCCAGAAGAGTCACTTCGTGAACGCACAAGTTCTTGCAGAGCAAAATTCACTAGTTCTTCTTGAGTAGTGAAGTTGGTGAGTTGTAAGGCTTCGTTAAGGAGAGATTCATCGAGGTTAAGGGTAATTTGCATAAAATAGGTATAAGTTAAAGTAGATACGATTATTAATTATTGTCTTTACATTTTAACCCGATAGACGACCAACTCACCTTGAATGAAAGGCTGTTAAGTCATTTTCAAGCCCTTCCCAAAGTTGAGCCACCGAGATAGTTTGCCCAGTCATGGCTTCGTGCCAAGCTTGCCCGAAATCTGCTAAGACTCTCGTGTTCTGAACGAATGAACTCGTGTTCTGAACGAATGAACTCGTGTTCTGAACGAATGAACTCGTGTTCTGAACGAATGAACTTGTGTTCTGAACGAATGAACTTGTGTTCTGAACGAATGGACTCGTGTTCTGAACGAATGGACTTGTGTTCTGAACCAAAACATCAAAATTTTTCCAGATGCTTTGGTTATCGTAGACGAAACTGTGTCAGAAGCGATGTCTACGACGGGCTACGCCTACGCCATTGCTTAAGCTAATGAGTTGCATAGTGATGATGGCATTTGTCACTCCCCATTCCCAAACCACCAAGGGTCATTAGTATCGTTAGTTTTAATCAAAATAGCTTTTTTTCGCATGAACCGTTTCAGCGCGGCTGCACCCATGCGTGACCCTCCCATACCGGAGAATTTGAAGGCGTTTTTCTCTCCCTCGTGCATCAGGGCGGTAAGTGCAGCATCGTTGATACTAATAGCACCTGCATCTATCTGTTGAGCAACTTCTAAGGCTTCGGCTTCCGAGGCAAACACAGCAGCACTTAATCCATAAATTGAGTCGTTCGCTAAAGAGACTGCTTCCTCTACTGTAGAAAAAGACATTATTGGCATAATGGGGCCGAAAGTCTCTTCGGTCATCACTTTCATGGAATGATTAACCTGGGTGAGAACTGTGGGACGACACCACCAACCCCCACCTAAGTCTTCAATTACACCGCCGCAGTGAATCACTGCTCCCTTTTCCACTGCATCTACGAGATGGTCGCTAATAATTGCTGCTTGTTTTTCGGCAATGATGGGGCCAATTTCTCCACTTTCTACTGTAGGGTAGGCTAGTTGAAGGCGATAAGCTTTGGCTACTAATTGATGGTAAAACTTTTCAAATATCGATTCAGCAACATAAATTCGCTCAATTGATAAGCATGACTGTCCGGTGTTGACGACGGAACCCCACAATATTGCTGAGGTTGCTAATTCTAAATTGGCTGATTCTAAAACGATCGCAGGGTCTTTTCCGCCTAATTCCAAAAAAGCCGGAATAAACCGTTTCGCAGCCGCTTCTGCTACTTTTCGCCCTGTTGCTACACTGCCTGTAAAGCACACCAAATCTACATTTTCAATCAAAGCAGATCCAGTTTCGCCTGCTCCTTCAACAAAAGTTAATACGTCGCGCAATTCAGGAACGACGCTGATTGCTGTTTTCAGTGGTGCTACGAAGCGGGGAGCAATTTCACTGGGTTTAACAATGACAGCACAACCCGCCAGTAATGCCGGGATGGTATCAATTGTTGACAGCAATAGAGGAAAATTCCACGGGCTAATTACCCCAACTAGGGGATAAGGAACCGATGTTTGTTGCAAAGCGATAAATGGAATTGCTGTGTTTTTGGCAGAGTCTTGTAGCAATTCCGGCGCTAACTTACACCAGCGATCGATGCTAGAGAGGAAGGAATCTATTTCTAATACAGAGGTCGATAATCTTCCTGTATCATTTATCAAAGCTTCTGTGAGGCGATCGCGCCCTGATAATATCGCTTGCTTCCACTGCTGTAAAGCTTCAATTCTCGCCTCTAAACCCAATTGCTGCCAGCGAACTTGCGCTCTGCGGGTGCGCTTACATTGCTGTGCCAGCAGCCTGGGAGGCGGCGGGATAATTACGTAGTCAAATTTGCCAGTTCGAGGATTACGGACTTCTATTGTTTTTGTCATTTGTCATTGGTCATTTGTCAATAATTAATAGTTATTCTTCCCTTGCTTTCCCTACTCCCCACTCCCGAATTCAAATAATTCCCAGTTTGGCTAACCGTTCAATGGTGGCTTGTTGCGTTTGGAGGAAGTGTTTGCGGTCTACTTCTCCTTCCAGCATAGTATTCGCTGGGTAAAAGTGTGATTGGCGGTAACTTTCGGCGTATAGTTCAAAGCGTTGGCGGGAAAGTAAATTATTTAACCCTGGTCGGCGGCGATCGCGGCGTAATGCTCCTAAATCAATCTCTGCAAATGCTGCCATGCTCTCACCTGCACCTGTTTCTGCTAAAACGATTCCGCGATGGTCAATGATTTTAGAACCACCATCAGCCGAAGCAATAGGGATAGCAATATTAGCGATGCCTGCGGTATTAGCTGAAACTACGTAAGCCAGATTTTCGACGGCACGAGTGATTTTTGCTGCGTCTTTAGGTGTGAGGTTTTTGTTGTATACTTCCGAGGTGGAATGGACAAAAATCTCTGCTCCTCGCATCGCCAGACACCGCGCCACTTCTGGATACAAAATTTCTTCTGATGCTAAAGCTGCCAAATTACCGATCTCCGTTTTGGCTACGGGGAAAACTCCTTCTAAACCATAGCAGTCAAGATATTTATCCCAAACATCATGAGGTGTGGGAGCAAATAAGGAATTTAGCCGCCGATATCGCAAGACGATTGAGCCAGAGGGGTCAAGAATAAAGCAGGTTTGAAAGTACAATCCGGGAAAGTTGGGGTCAACTTCGTAGGCGTTACCAGCTAAAAAGATTTTATGCTTTTGGGCAATTTTACCAAGGGCTTCATACTCAGCACCAGCCATTTCTATACAAGCTTTTTCTGCCCACCCTCCGAGGGTATCTCCCATTGGGAAACCCGTGAGGAAATATTCTGGCAGTACAATTAAACGACAATCGAAGCCGATGAAAGCGATACTGGCAGCAATTTGTTGCGCTAGGCGGTTGATGCAGTTTTGCATGAGCGATCGCGCTTCGTGGCGATCGCTTGTTTGGTTGACTGCATGACAGGTAACTTGCAGTGCTAAAGCGCGGTAGGATTCTGGATTAGTGGGCATGGGGCATGGGACTAAGGACAAATGACAAATGACTAATCACTAATTCGATTGCCACCCCAGAGCGATCGCACAAGTTTATCTGTCAATTCAGATCCAAACATCTGTGCGGCAAATTTATTACCTGGATCACGTTCAGCACTGGTACGGCGTAGCGCCAAATCACGAGATGCTAAAGCGGTGCGTGCATTTTCGGGCACAGGTTCAGCTGCATCTACCCAAGTTAGCCAGCGATCGAGTGTTTCGTGTGCAACTGTGCGTGTCAGTTCGAGGGTTTCAAAAATAGGTGCGCCAGTATAGCAAAGACTAACAGGCGATTGAAATAGACGAATATATACACTTTTGCTGGTAAATACCTTGAGACGCGAATCTTCTTGTAACTTTAAGAATGTTTGATTAACTGGCTCATAATAGCGATCGAGATATGCTAAATCGGTTAAAAGCTCAGTTCGGGCAATGTAATCTATATAAAATAAAATATTTCCATTTGGAAGTGTGCCGAACTCAAACGCCAAATGAGGAACCTGAATATGTGACTTCAACCAAGTGGTGAGACGCATAGTGCTAAAGTTTGATTTTTCAGGGTTTCCTAGCCACGAATGCACTAGCCAATCAATTTCTTTCCCGGAAAAAGCGGTAAGCGAACCCTTCATATTGCCATCGAGACTGCTGTATTGCTGTAAATTTTCTACAGAAGGGTCTGGATGTAATTCAAAACGAGCGTCTATTTTCTGACGGAGTTCGTTTGTCAAACCCCACAACTGTTCAAATAAGGCTGTACTGTCTACATTAGGTTGCTGCTCAAGCACTGTTTGTATATACCCAGATAATCAATACAAACAAAGCATAATGTCAAAACAAAACAAAACACAAGCATCTAGCTTCTGTCCAGACGGATGTATTCTGAATTCTGAATTTTTCTTCAATTATTGTTTGCTTCTATTGTCTTTGGATAAACTTAATTTAAATAAATAACTCCAGGTAGAAGAGAGAATGTCAAATTTCCGCGATCGCACAGACTCAAACACCGATAAAATCTTACTCATCGGAGTTACTGGCGGCACAGGTGGAAATGTCGTTAAGGGATTTCTTGAACAGGGAGTTACTAACCTGCGAGTCATTACTAGAGAAATTGACCTTAATCGTCCAACTCTTGCGAAGCTCAACGATGCCGGAGTTGAACTGATAAAAGCCAACCTTGACGATGAAATCTCCCTCATAGAAGCCTTTGCAGGAATTTCGGCTGTTTACTGCCACGCTACTTCTGCGGACTCCGCTAAAATTGACCCGTTAGAGGTGGAGAGAGCAAGACGAGTTGCACAAGTAGCTAAACAGGCTGACATTAAGCACTTTGTCTACAATTCCGCAGGTGGAGCGGATAGGAATTCAGGAATCCCCCGCATAGAGCAAAAGTATCAAGTAGAGAAAATTCTCAAAGAAGCTGGCTTACCGACTACCATGTTGCGAGCCTGCTTGTTTATGGAAGAGTTTTGGAAGAAGTACACGCGACCTTCCATCCTCAAAGGTAGTTTCCCATTTTCCATTCAATCAAACAAGCCCCTTCATTTAATTACAACGAAGGACATGGGCCGCGTTGCTGCCTACGTTATTAAACATCCCACCAAGTATATTGGTCAAGAAATTGAGCTAGCTGGCGATGTGCTAACTCCTCTTGAGATGGCAGAGGCATTCTCCCAAGCGCAGGGGATGAAAGTTGTCTACAAAGAGACACCCGCCTGGATTTTCTTACTCTTGCTGCAAAAGGAACTGTTCGATTTGATTCAGTGGTATCGCAAGCAAGGTTATCAAGCCGATGTCTGGCGTTTACGAGAAGAGGAATTTCCTGGAATTCTGACTACATTTAGGGAATTTTTGGCAGAAACCAACTGGGCAAATACGGAACTCACTTACGAGAGTCTGTGATTGGAAGTACACTGTGGCAAAAGTAGGCGGTAGTTTTGTATGAGCGATCGCAATGACACTTCATCAGTTTATGATTCCTCCTTTAGATGCCTTTGCCCTTACTCTAAATTAAGTAATTATACTGTAACTTCACAAAAAATAGATTTTATTATACTTAATTATAAAAATAAAAATAACTTTGTCAGTAAATATAGACAAATTAAAAGAAAAACAAATATTAATAAGTTAGTTATTTTGTTAAAAATATAGATATGGCTTTTGATTTGGATGAAGCTTTTCAACTAGACATAGCTCAAATGAATTTAAAATAAGTACATTCAGTAGTATTTAGTTTACATGAACCAAAAATTCCTTTTCTAATTTGGTTGCTAGAGAACCCTAATAGTCTATTAGCATTACCTGGAAAAATTAGTTTACGCCATCATGATTATATTCACATACTTTTAGGTAGAGGTATTTCTCCTAAAGATGAAGCTTTTGTGATTGGATTTACAATGGGTAATGACTTGAAGACTAATAAACTACATTTATTCATCTATAAAGTTTTTGCTAGATTTTTATATCCATATCCTTATAATTTTTCGGCATTAGATTTAATAAATTTTAATTTAGGCTTTATGTATGGCAGAACAATTAAAATAAAACAAATAAATGAGATGAACTTTGAAATTTATCAAAATGAAACTATAGGGGTTTTAAGAAGCATCCTCGGTATTAATACTGATGAAATAAAACTTGCTTAAGAGTATTAATTTAGGTTAATAGCTAATTACCATATATCTAAAAAGTACTATCAAAATGCACCTGCCTAATAAACTGAGATTCGTTCCCTCTCAAATAGTAGCTGTAACAGTACTTCTGACATTACTCCTATTTATTCCTCAAATTTGGCTCAACTGGGAAGCATATTATAACTTTAATAGTATTACTAAACATGAATTTAAACTCCAAACGCTGAGTGATGAAATTATTTATCTTGATGAAGTATTAACAATGTCAGCACGTATGAATGCTGCTACAGGCAATTTTATTTGGGAAGAACGGTATCGACAATTTGAACCTAAACTTGATATTGCTATCAAAGAATCTATTAAACTTGCTCCTAAAGTATATGAAAATGAGGACACCACAAAAGTTGATGCTGCTAACCAGCGCTTAGTTGCAATGGAATATGAATCTTTTGAATTAGTTAAAAAAAATCAAAAAGAGACAGCCCAACTACTACTTTTCAACCACGAGTATGAAAACAAAAAACAAATTTATGCTGATGGTATTGCTAAAAGAAAGCGTAATATCTCACTTCAGTTACAACAGAAAATTGATGATTACTACAAAAGAATATTTTGGGCAATTTTAGAATCTATTATAAGTTTAATAATGCTGATTCCGGCATGGCTTTTCGTCTTGCGTTTATTACAACAATACTTAAAAGCTAAAAAAATTGCTCAAGCCGCCTTAGAAGAAACAAATTGTAGGTTGGAAATGCAAGTTGCAGAGAGAACTGCAAAATTAAAATACAAAAATTTTCAATTGCAACAGACACTGGAAGAACTGCAACACGCTCAAGTACAACTTATTCAAACTGAAAAAATGTCCTCATTAGGTCAGCTAGTCGCTGGTGTTGCTCATGAAATAAATAATCCAGTGAATTTTATTTATGGTAACGTGATACACATTAGAGAATATAGTCAGCAATTACTAAGTTTAATTAACCTGTATCAGCAACAAAATTTTAATTACAACCCAGAAATAATTAATCTGATTGATGAAATAGATTTAGAGTTTATTGTTGATGATATGCCGAAAGTATTATCCTCAATGGCAATTGGCACTGACCGCATTCGCGAAATTGTACTAACTTTGCGGAACTTTTCGCGTCTTGATGAAGCAGAAATGAAAGCTGTTGATATTCATGAAGGAATTAATAGCACATTATTAATTTTACAGTATCGTCTTAAAGAAAAGCATAAAAAGCAAGAAATTGCAATAATCAAAGATTATGGGAGTTTACCTCTTGTTGAATGTTATGCAGGAGGACTAAATCAGGTATTTATGAATATTTTCAGTAATGCTATTGATGCTTTAGATGAATGGGAAGCAGAGTGTTTAGAAGGAGAACATAAAAAACACTCTAGCTCTATTATTGTCCATACTCAAGTTAAGAATGAAGAGTGTGTGATTATTAGTATTAAAGATAATGGGCCAGGAATGACTGAGAAAGTTAAAACTAGATTGTTTGACCCTTTCTTTACTACTAAACCTATAGGTCAAGGTACTGGTTTAGGATTATCTATTAGTTACCAAATTATAGTAGAGAAGCACAAAGGAAAAATCAAGTGTATTTCTGCACCCGGTAAGGGTACAGAGTTTTTGATTGAGATTCCTATCAAGCAGGCACGGTAAGCAAATATATTAATTAACAAAGCCAAATAGTATGTCTAAATAATGCCGACAACTATGGGGGTCTACGCTATCTCCTTAATAATTACTAATAGAAAATCCTCGACGCGTAGGTTTAATACTAGCTAATTCCACCTGAAAACTTACCTTGTCGGTCATCTCCCCGCTTCTTGCTTCCAAAGTCCACTTACCAGGACGCAAATTCCAAAATAAAGAATTAGCTGAGTTTGTATCTAG
>NZ_DASQZC010000159.1:0-3500 GCF_035638895.1 Nostoc sp.
TTTTTCTTAATTACCACCAATAACTACCAATTTTTAATTCTGTTAAATGTCTTCATATTTGCATTAACTGGATTTATTGGTATTTCGTCTTTATATCAAGCCACAAGCTTAGTTTTAGAACAAGATAATGAAGGTAGTAAAACACGCCAGAAGATTTTACAATTTTGGCTATTTCTTTACGCTTTCGTAGGCAGTCAGTTAGGATGGACTCTCAGACCATTTTTTGGCACGCCTGATTCTGCTTTTCAACTATTCCGCGAAAGAGAAGGTAATTTCTATTTAAGTGTGATTCAAGCTATTAGCTATCTCTTAGGAATCCGTTAATTAACATTAGTAATTCCCTAAAATATCACAAATATAAAAATATGCGTAACAAGGAAAAGTTCGGAATTCAACAATTTGGGGTTTTGGTTAATTTATTGCGCGATCGCCAGGCGTTTTTAGAAGAAATTCGTCAGGGAGTCCGATTACAGAATAAAATCAGTTCTCTGTTTGTATCTAGTTCGATTTTCTTTGCCATCTATGGCGCAATTATCGGTGCATCCAACAGTTGGGCACAGGCATTATCTGGCGCTATCAAACTCCCGGCGTTTTATTTATTAACACTGATTATTTGTTTCCCAACTTTATTCTTTTTTAACGTTTTGTTTGGTTCCCGAAGCACTATTCAACAGCATTTTGTTGTATTGCTTACATCTGTATCAGTGATTAGTGTGCTTTTATTCAGCTTGGCACCAGTTACACTATTTTTTCTGATCACTACGCCCGATTCTTATCAATTTTTTAAACTGTTGAATGTGTTAATTTTTGGTATTACAGGCATCTTTGGCGTTAAGTTCCTTTATGAGGGGATGCAATTACTTTCTCAACAAGATGAAGTTGGCAAAAAAACCCGCACTACTATTTTAAGATCCTGGTTATTGCTTTATGCCTTTGTTGGTATGCAGTTAGGATGGTTTCTTAGACCATTTTTTGGTGCGCCTGACTCTAAATTTGAATTATTTCGGGCAGTGAAAGGCAACTTTTATTTGGATATTGTAGCGGCGATTTCCGAAATTTTAGGTTTCCGTTAATCTAAGATTTATCGTACTACAATAACTGGTGTTCCCAGACTTACCTGAGCGAATAATTCTCTCACATCCTTGTTGTACATCCGAATACAACCGTGTGAAGCAGCTTTACCAACTGAATCAGGATTAGGCGTACCGTGAAAGCCAATCCAATTTTTGCCGTTTGTCCAAAATCCAATCCAGTATTTGCCAAGTGGGTTTTCAGGGTCTCCTCCTGGGATAGCCTTACCTGTAAAAGGGTTTATCCAAGTAGGGTTTTCCAACATTGTACGGACTCGGAAATTACCAATTGGACTATCCCAGCCTTGGCGACCTACTGCTATAGGATAACTTTTAATTCGGGTTTTTCCTCGATAAAGGGTTACTTGACGCTTGCGAAGGCTGATTTGTAGGTGAAGAGGTTGAGTAATTAAATTATTAATATTAGTCGTTTGAGAGACTAAATTCTTGGTTGAAGTTTGAGAAGTTACTTTAAGCTCAGAAGCTAACGACATTGCCGGATTAAAATTTAATCCAGATGCACAAATAAAAATAACTAATTTATCTAATTGCTTGAACATTTTAAAAATTAAACTTTTTGCAATCAATACTTGAATACTGAATTAATCATTGATTGGTTATTATTTTAGCTTAATGTTATGTAGCTATTTGAGTAACCCTCGTTGATAAATACAATAGTTTAACCACTATAGATCAAGAAGAGTAATTTCGTGACGAAGGTAAAATAAAATCCTCAAAATGTGTTGCAGTAGAAATCGAATCAATTGACAGCGCATCTCATCTTTCCTACTGCATTTATTCTTGATAACAGGCAGTATTTGAAATTATTTAACTAGAGGCAACAAGCTAAACAAGCTTATTACTCCGTGTAGAGCTAGTACCGCAAGGTGGAAGTCAGCCCCTTCCCTACGGAACGCTGCCCGAACGGGGAAGTCAGAAATCAAAAGGCTTTAATTTTGGGCTTTCTGCCTATTTTGAATGGTAGGTTTATTTCCACCGAGTTTTTGTACTAGTAAATTACCATAGCGCTCTGACACCTCCACTTCCACCAGTGTTTTGTCCACCTGTTGTGTTGTTACCACCTGTATTTTGCTGTGTTCCGGTAGTACCGTTTGGATACTGTTGTGTTCCGGTAATACCACCTGTATTTTGCTGTGTTCCAGTAGTGCCGTTTGGATACTGTTGTGTTCTGGTAGTACCGTTTGGATACTGTTGCGTTCCGGTAGTACCGTTTGGATACTGCTGTGTTCCGGTAGTGCCGTTTGGATACTGTTGTGTTCTGGTAGTACCACCTGTATTTTGCTGTGTTCCGGTAGTGCCATTTGGATACTGTTGTGTTCCGGTAGTACCGTTTGGATACTGTTGTGTTCCATTAGTGCCACTTGGATATTGTTGTGTTCTGGTAGTACCACCTGTATTTTGCTGTGTTCCAGTAGTGCCATTTGGATACTGTTGTGTTCCGGCAGTACCACCTGTATTTTGCTGTGTCCCGGTGCTAGAACCACCTGTATTTTGCTGTGTTCCAGTGCTAGAACCACCTGTAGATTGTCCTGCTTGGGAGTACAATCTATCACCTGTAGGGGCTTGGCTAGTTTCCAAATTTCTAGAGTTGGATTGAGGCAGAGCATATACTGGAAGACTAATTAAAGCACCAGTACTAGCAACTCCTACGATACTAGCAAGTATTTTGATCAAATTTTTACTGTGATTTACGTTCATTGGGATCTCCTGAGTTTGAAATTAAATGCTTCTTATGCTATTAATCAATTTGCTGAAAGCTAGAAAAAGCTTTTTCTAGATTTCAAGGACAACATATATTTAAAGCAAAAGTATCAAAATACATGTTGTTTATTAAGCAATAGATTAACTAAAATAATTTCCTTGCTCTTCTGCCTTAAGTCTAGTCTGATGTTAAATTAATTCGTGATATTTTAGACAGTATTTGTTTAGGCTTTTTTAATCAATCTACTACCTTAGATATAGTTTTAATATATTGCTTTATCAAAAAAAATAAAATTTTGAAGTCAATAACATAAATTTTTAAGTAACACAATTATTTATGGATATAGTTAAATTCAGCTTGCTGTCACTCTCACTTATCACGGTATTTGTAAAATCTCTCTCCTCAAAGGAGAAATATTTTAAATTTGTCCCCTTCCCGCGTCGGGAAGAGGTTAAGTTTTCGTGGGCTTTTCCAGATACCCTGAAAAGTCAGGTAGCTAGCTATACGCTCCTGCAATAATTGTGGTTCAAATAGATGATAAAGGGGTTATTTAGCTTCCTCTAAACTCCAACCCAGTGCTATTGCTACTTCAGTAGCTAATTCTAGAGGATTGAATGGTTTAGCGATCGCACTGATCATTCCCATCTGAGTATAGCGACGGCGATCGGAAGCCTGGATTTTGGCAGTTAACAAAATCACCGGAATCG
>NZ_DASQZC010000160.1:0-7334 GCF_035638895.1 Nostoc sp.
GTTAATGCAAGCACAAGAAGAAGATTTTATGGCAGCTGCCTATTTAAGCCGATTTTATGATGCTCAACTGCTAAACGCCATTTTACAGGCGAACCGTTCCAAGCGGGTAATGGATGTGATCGAGCGATCGCTAAAAAATCGTATCGTTCAAAATAACTTTTCCATCGCTGGTGTTGGTTATTTACGCTACGAAGACCGTGACGCCATCCCCCAAGCGGCTGATTTTCTCGTCACCGAAGAAAACGTTCACACCGCCGTAGTTTACGGCATTGTTCACGATGAAGACGAAGAACTAGAAATAGTCATTGGCTCCCTGAGAACTAGCAAACTGACCCTTGACCCCGATGAATTTATCAAAGAAGCCTTTGGACAAGATAGTGCAGGGCGCTTTTTCGGCGGTGGAAGGACAAGCGCAGGCGGCTTTGAAATTCCAATGGGCTTCTTATCTGGCAGCAACGAAAATTCCGCTTATGCGAAAATGAAATGGGAAGTATTCGACGCTCAAATTAAGCAAAAACTGCTGAGGTTGGTTAATCCCAGAGATAACCCGATTCAGTCGGAGTAGAGGGAACTCAAGGAGACGCGGAGAACTCCTAACTCATGCAGCAGTCAAAGTGTTTAGTCAGATAGCATCCCTTCCCGATTTTTGATAAAAGTCGGGAATTTGGATTTTATGACGAATGCTGAACTAAATCAAAGTTAACTTGCGCCTACCTATTTATTTGTGAAGAAGGAGCGCCATGAAGTCTATAAAACTCCAAATCTTACAAACTCTGTATGAGCAAGATTTTTATGCTTGGGTAGAGCAGACAGCAGAGCTTTTGCGATTGCACCACTGGGACACGCTGGATTTAGAACACTTAATTGAGGAAGTGGTGGACTTGGGTAAGAGTCAACAGCGAGCGTTGCAAAGTGTATTACGGTTAGTCTTATCGCATTTGTTGAAGTCGAAGTATCAACCAGAACGTCGTAGTCACAGTTGGCAAGTGACCCTTACCCGTGAGCGACTGAATATAGATGAATTGCTGGAAGAAAGTCCTAGCTTGCGGCGTTTTTTAAATGATACCGAGTGGATTAATAGTACTTATCAAAGGGCGCGACGAGAGGCAATGGTGGAAACAAGTTTATCAGAAGATAACTTTGCGATCGTCTGTCCCTTTTCTGTTAAAGAGATACTAGACTTAGATTTTTATCCTAACGCTGAGGAATAACCTTAATGGGATAAATATACGGCAACTTTTGTATCTTATACAAATTGAAAAACTTTAAGTATGTCATAAATTAAGTAAATATACCTTGAAATTAGGTTTAATAAGTGGGTAATCTAATTTGTGTAGAAGTAGCCTTCCTAAGATAGGTATAAATATGCCACTCAAATTTGAATTACTCTGTATTGACCAACAAGAAAAGGTCAAGTTTAAAAAACCTAAAAATTTTATTATAAATTTATCAACTATTGAAAGCTTATGGCATAGTGAACCATTGATTTCAGACAATTATCTTGAAATTAATGATAATATTCAAAAAATAAAAGTATCTGTTCAGCCTTTTGATACGAGTAAAATGGTTACTGGAGGCCGCTTTTCCTCTGCTTACTACATTATTGCTGAAGGCGAATTTGACGAGATTGAGCCTTTCAGGATAAAACTTATTGATCAGCTAAGAGATTTGGGATTTGACCACAGACAAATATTAATAGATCATGTTTCTAATGATATTGCACTTCGTATATATCCTTTAATAAATAGTATTGAAACCTTATTAAGAAAATATATTGTAAAGTTTTTTATCACAAAGATTGGGACTGACTGGTGGTCAGTTGCAGTTTCTAAAGAAAATAGAGATAAGGCAGATAGTAAAAAGAAGAATGAAGTAGTTTTTACAAAAGTGGTAGTTACAAATGTTGCATTATTGAACTTTGACCAGTTAGGAAAAATTATTTACAGTCAATCTTCAATCTTTACAAAAATAGAAGATGTACTCGGTAAAGTTAAAGCAGCAACAGACTTAGAAAGTTTAAAACAAGAACTTTTAGAAGGTAACTACGCCAAATATTTCAAAGATACATTTGAACAAAATGATTTTCAAAAAAAATGGGAACAATTGACTTTTATTAGAAATAAAGTTGCTCATAATAATTATTTTGTTCAAAAAGATTTAAATTTAGCAAATGAGTTATATGACAATCTAAAGCAAATAATTAATAATGCAGATAGTAGTATTGATGCATTAACTTTGAGTATTGCAGATAAAGAAGCTGTGATAAAAGCAATTGATGATTTATTCGAAATCGAGAAAGAAGAGAAGCAACTAGAACAGCAGGAAGGAAGAATTAATGAAGAAATAGAAGATAACTGTCTACAAGTAACAAATACTGAAGGTAGTGTTCAACCATACTTGATTTTGAACGAAGAAGATTTAATTTTTCAACTTGGAGAATGTTCAAAATCACCAGATTTTCCCAATTTTGTAGGTTTGAAGTCTTTTGTTAGAGATTATTTAGGGCCTAAAGGATATTCCTTTAATTCATCTTATGCCCTAATTAACCTTTTGGAAGATAAAGGTAAAATCGAAATTTATGAAGTTCCAAATCCTTATAAAGCATTTAATACAACTGCAATTAAATTAATAGAATAAATTCATTTTCAATGCAGCAGACGGAGGAAAGCTTTTGTTAAAGTTGCCGAAGTTGTCTACTGCTGCTGAATTGTGTTGAGTTAGTTCTGTTTTTTGAGAGGTATAAAAATGACACAGCAAGAATTGTTCAATGAGTTTTTATCCCTTCCTGCTGAAGCACAGCGTCAAGTAATCGACTTTATTGCTTTTTTGCGACAAAGATATGCAGTAGTTAAATCTGCCTCTCACCTACCTGACATTGACTTGATAAATGATAGCTTTATTGGGATGTGGAGCGTAGGCGTAGCCCGTCGTAGACATCGCCAAGATTTAGCTGATAGCACTGCTTGGGTGCGTGGTGTTCGAGAAAATGAGTGGTCATCACATGACTAACTCAACCATCGTTGATACTGATATTCTAATTGATGCAGGTAGCGGTGTTCAAGAAGCAGTAAAGTGTTTGCAAAATCTGAAAGCGAGTTCTGGCTTGGCAATTAGCATAATCACACAAATGGAACTAATGGTTGGTTGTCGTAACAAAGCAGAGCTACAAACACTCTTAAATTTCCTCAAGCAGTTTTACATTATTAAGATTGACCAGGCTGTATCTGACACAGCAGTTGATTTATTGCGGTCTTATCGGCTCAGTCATAATTTGGCCATTCCTGATAGTCTCATTGCAGCTACAGCAATAGTTTGGAATTACCCGTTTATCACAAAAAACAACGGGATTGCAGATTTATTCAAGGTTTAAACCTGTTGCCATATCTGTAACATAGAACACCTAACGCCGCGTTGCACCGGACAGATGGTAGATCAACAAATACGTAATAATGATTAAGATTAGGATAGGTTAATTGACAGCAGACGTAAATCCTAACTAAGCACGGGCTACGCCCCGCTATGCTAACAGAACTCAAACTATGGAACTATATTTAATTCGTCATGGCATCGCCGAAGATAAAGGATTAGGCATCAAGGATGAGGAGCGCAGCCTTACTAAAGAAGGACGGCAAAAAACTGAGAAAGTTGCTCAGAAACTTGTTAAATTGGGCTTAAACTTTGATTTGATTCTCACCAGCCCCTTAGTGCGGGCCCGCCAAACGGCTGAAATCCTCATAGCAGAAAAACTAAGCTCCAAATTAGAGGAATCTAGCCACCTCGCCCACGATGGTCAAATTTCTACTTGGCTCAAAGACTGGTTAGAGCCAAGAAATTATTCCCAAAATACCCAACTAGCGTTGGTTGGACACGAACCTGATTTGACCAATTGGGCAGAAATTCTCCTATGGGGGGAAGTCAAAGCAAGCTTAGTCTTGAAAAAAGCAGGTATGATTGGGATAAAACTACCAGAAACAGGTTCTCCTCTGGGTCGTAGTCAGATGTTTTGGTTGACACCACCCAAGTACCTGCTATAACAGTTTTTCAACATTCTCGATTGTTGTTAGAACGGCTACTGTTATGGCGACAATAAATTTCTGGTAAGTTAGCTAGATCAGATATTTCACAAAGCGAATGGTGTTGCCATGATGGTGTGCGAATACAAGCCTGGTTTAGAAGGCATTCCCGCCGCCCAATCAAGTATCAGCTATGTTGATGGGCAAAAGGGACTACTAGAATATCGTGGCATCCGGATTGAGGAACTAGCAGAAAAAAGTACATTCCTAGAAACTGCTTATCTCTTAATCTGGGGCGAACTGCCAAGCAACGAAGAATTGAAAGCATTTGAGCACGAAGTTCGTTACCATCGGCGGATAAAATACCGCATTCGGGACATGATGAAATGCTTTCCTGAAAGCGGTCACCCAATGGATGCGCTGCAAGCCTCTGCTGCTGCTTTAGGGTTATTTTATTCGCTCCGGGATTTACATAATCCTGCCTACATTCGGGATTCGGTAGTGCGCCTGATAGCAACCATTCCCACGATGGTAGCAGCATTCCAACTGATGCGGAAAGGCAATGACCCAATACGTCCCCGTGATGACTTAGACTACTCCGCCAACTTTCTATACATGCTCGATGAGAAAGAACCCGATCCTTTGATGGCGCGGATTTTTGATATCTGCTTGATACTTCAGGTCGAGCATACAATGAATGCTTCCACTTTCAGTGCCAGGGTGACAGCTTCCACCTTGACTGATCCTTACGCTGTGGTTGCTAGTGCAGTGGGAACTTTGGGAGGGCCCTTGCATGGTGGAGCCAATGAAGAAGTAATTCAGATGTTGGAAAAAATTGGCTCTGTAGAAAATGTCCGTCCCTACATAGAGCATTGTCTGCAAACTAAATCTAAGATTATGGGCTTTGGACATCGTGTGTATAAAGTGAAAGACCCACGAGCCATAATTTTACAAGGACTAGCAGAGCAACTGTTTGAGAAGTTTGGGCATGACAAATTCTATGATATTGCCCTAGAAATGGAACAAGTGGTAGGAGAAAAACTCGGTAGCAAAGGAATTTATCCCAATATTGACTTTTACTCAGGTTTGGTGTATAGAAAGATGGGAATTCCCACAGACTTGTTTACACCAATATTTGCGATCGCTCGCGTTGCCGGTTGGTTAGCCCACTGGAAAGAACAACTAGCAGAAAACCGAATTTTCCGTCCTACCCAGGTTTATAACGGTCGGCACGAAGTTACTTATACCCCCATTGACCAACGGTAATTGGGGATTGGGGGCTGGGGATTAGGAATTGGGGCATGGGCAAGAGGACTTGGAGACAAGGAGAATTGGGGACAAGGGGAAAGACTTGTTTCAAGTTCTCAACTCTTATCCCCAATTCTCCCCTGCCTCCCCTACCTCCCCTGCTCCCTCATCTCCCCCATCCCCCCGTCTCCTCAATAGCAATCTCAATGCCAACCATAAGTAGAAGTTCTCATCTCGCTTCAGAGGGCTAAAACCATCCAAGGATATACTAGGCATGGGAATTAGCAACAAATCTTCAATCAAGCGTTATTTGGGCAAAAATTAAAAATGGGTGAATTTACAGGTATTAATTCAACTAATAGTTGTAATTCACTATGACTCGATGTCTTAAAGAGTGGAAACATGAACTCAGGAATTGACCTCCAAGGAACTTTTATTGAATCCCTCCGGGATTTAGGTATACCACCAGGAACAGCCAAAGCAATTTGGATGCCACTGCCAATGATACTGATGCTGATTGGAGCAACAGTGGGGGTATTAGTTGCTACTTGGCTAGAACGAAAAATTTCCGCCGCCGCACAGCAGCGAATTGGCCCAGAATTCCAGGGGCCTTTTGGGCTGCTAGTACCTGTAGCGGATGGTTTGAAGTTGGTATTTAAAGAAGATATAGTACCAGCCAAATCTGACCCTTGGCTGTTTACCCTTGGGCCAATTATTGTTGTGATTCCGGTGTTTCTGTCATTCCTGATCGTCCCCTTTGGGCAGAACATCGTAATTACCAATGTGGGCATGGGCGTATTCTTGTGGATTGCCTTGTCAAGCATTCAACCCATTGGTTTGTTAATGGCTGGCTACGCATCTAATAATAAATACTCCCTCTTAGGGGGGTTGCGGGCAGCAGCGCAATCTATTAGTTATGAAATTCCTTTGGCGTTAGCGGTGTTAGCGATCGCTATGATGTCTAATAGCCTCGACACCGTTGATATTGTCAATCAACAATCTGGCTACGGCATCCTGGGCTGGAACATTTGGCGGCAACCAATCGGTTTCCTAATCTTTTGGATAGCCGCCCTAGCTGAATGCGAACGATTACCTTTTGACTTACCTGAAGCAGAAGAAGAAATCGTCGCAGGCTATCAGACTGAATACTCAGGTATGAAATTCGGTCTTTTCTACCTGGGTTCTTACGTTAACTTGATTCTTTCTTCCTTACTAGTAGCAATTCTTTACCTGGGCGGTTGGGACTTTCCTATTCCCCTCAACCTCATCGCTGGTTGGCTGGGAGTCAGCGAACTAAATCCCGTGTTCCAGATAGTAACTGCTGCTTTGGGCATCACCATGACCGTGTTCAAAGCTTATTTACTAGTGTTTGTCGCCATCCTGTTGCGCTGGACAGTGCCACGGGTACGGATTGACCAACTGTTAGATTTAGGATGGAAGTTTTTGTTGCCAGTTGGCTTGGTTAATCTCCTATTAACCGCCGCCCTGAAACTAGCCTTTCCCTTCGCCTTCGGCGGGTAATCAGAGAGTTAAGAGTTAGGAGTTATAAGTTATGAGTTATGAGTTATGAGTTTTTAATTAACTCCTCATTCCTCACTCCTAACTCCTCACTCCTCGCTCCTCACTCCTAACTTTTATCCCCTTAAAAGAGAGACAAAATGCTAAAGTTCCTGAAACAAGTTGGTGATTACGCCAAAGAAACAGTACAAGCTGCGCGTTACATTGGTCAGGGGCTTTCTGTCACCTTCGATCACATGCGGCGGCGTCCGATTACCGTACAGTATCCTTACGAAAAACTGATTCCTGGCGAACGGTTTCGCGGTAGAATTCACTTTGAATTTGATAAGTGTATCGCTTGCGAAGTCTGTGTTCGCGTTTGTCCAATTAACCTGCCTGTAGTAGATTGGGAATACGACAAAGCCAGCAAGAAGAAAAAACTCAACCACTACAGCATTGACTTTGGAGTTTGTATCTTTTGCGGTAATTGTGTGGAATTTTGCCCCACTAACTGTCTATCTATGACAGAAGAGTATGAGCTTTCCACTTACGATCGCCATGAATTGAACTATGACA
>NZ_DASQZC010000161.1:0-14419 GCF_035638895.1 Nostoc sp.
GTCAAAGACCGCGCCGCACTTTATATTATCAAAGACGCAGAAGAGAAAGGTTTACTCAAACCCGGTGGCACAGTTGTAGAAGGAACTGCTGGTAATACTGGCATTGGGCTGGCGCATATTTGCAACGCCAAAGGCTACAAATGCCTAATTATTATTCCTGATACTCAGTCACAAGAAAAAATAGACGCGCTGATAGCACTAGGCGCAGAAGTTCGTCGCGTTCCTGCTGTACCCTACAAAGACCCAAATAACTACGTCAAACTATCTGGCAGAGTCGCTGCTGAGTTGGAAAACGCTATTTGGGCAAATCAGTTTGATAACTTAGCCAACCGCCGCGCCCACTACGAAACCACAGGGCCAGAAATTTGGACACAGACAGATGGTAAAATAGATGCATGGACAACTGCAACTGGTACTGGTGGTACTTATGCTGGTGTAGCGTTGTACTTGAAAAAACAAAATCCCGCGATTAAATGCGTTGTTGCCGATCCACTGGGTAGCGCACTTTATAGCTATGTCAAAACCGGCGAACTCAATACAGAAGGAAATTCCATCACCGAAGGCATTGGTAATGGTCGTGTCACAGCCAATATGGAAGGCGCACCTGCCGATGATGCCATTCAAATCGATGACAAAGAAGCTTTACGGGTAGTTTACCAACTGCTAAGAAAAGATGGGTTGTTAATGGGCGGCTCAACGGGTATTAATATCGGCGCAGCTGTTGCCATAGCGAAGCAGTTGGGGCCAGGACATACCATTGTTACTATCTTATGTGATAGTGGTTCCCGCTATCAGTCGCGGATATTCAACCCTGAATGGCTAGCCTCAAAAGGACTTTCAATAGATTAGTCATTGGTCATTAGTCATTAGTCATTAGCCATTGGCTTCCGACTTTTGACAAATGACAAATGACATAGACGCCCTTTGGCGGCTTCCCGTAGGGTAGGAGAAAGGACAAATGACAACTCAACCATCAAACTTCCCGATAATAGACCAACCCTCTTTTCCTAAATGTGTGCGGGTTTGCCAAAATCGCACTTGCAAAAAGCAAGGTGCAGTCAAAGTATTAGCAGCTTTTGCCGCTTTGCCAATCCCTGGTGTAACGGTAACGGCTAGCAGTTGTTTGGGACAATGCGGCAATGGGCCGATGGTGCTGGTATTACCCGATATGGTCTGGTATAGCGGCGTTCAACCCAATGAAGTATCTCTACTGATAGAAAATCATTTGTTAGGTGGTCAAAGAGTCAAACAAATGCTCTATTATCGGTTTCATCCCCAGAAATAAAGCCAAATTTTCAATATCAATGTCTGCAATATTGTTGACTGAAGTGAGGCATCCCATGAATATCCAACAGCTGCGTCAATCCTTAAAACAAAAATGGCTGAGTTACTACGAGCAAAATATTTCCTGGCTGGTCAAAATGCGAATTTGGGACACTTACGATGGTCTGCGCCGTCCTTTGTCCGGTTTTATTTTGGCAACACTCTCTGTTTTAGAACCCCACTTTGATGAAATACTTGCCTTTATGCTGGATCTAAATAACGATCCAGATAAAATAGTTGCCGCTTTAGGTCTTAACTTCAATCCTGATCAAGAGTTACGTTTAATAAAATCAGAGCATTTAGTTATAAGCCAAGTTGAAAGCGAGTCGCCAGATGAGAAGCATTCTGAGGATAAACATCTGTCATCGGTTGTAACTGCCAGCAACATTGCCTCTCATTCTCTTGCCAATACTCTAGATTACAACTTTTCACGCGCCGATGAACTTGTGCCATCGATTACAGCTATGACTGAAGTAGTTCGCACACGCAAACCGGAGTTGGTAGTAGCTGCAACTAAAATTGCTCCAGACACTCCGGTAAAAACGCCATCCTCCGGTTTGCTAAGGGAACATCAACCAGTACGCTGGCACTCTGGTCAGTTACCTTCACGAGGATCGGCGACAATGACTAGTGAAGTTAACAGCAAAGCCAAAATGCCATCTGTGGCATTAGCTACCGAGGTTAAGAGCAACGCACCACCTGTCCGAATCCCTGTGAGCGCATCATTGGCAATTACCACTGAGATTAATAGTAATGGTAAACCAGGGCGTAGCTGCTTTGCAGCTTGTCGTCAGACATCGCCCCTTGGGCGGCTCCCTTCAGGAGCATCGCTGGCAATTACTACTGAGGTTAAAAGCAACGGCAAACACCCAAATATTGAACCAGAAAATGTTAAGAGCAAAGTGAATATAGAAACCACTAATGCCCGTAGTATAGCTTCTTGGGTAGATGAATTTTGTTACGGCGCTAGGAATAAAGAAGAAGATATTTTGATTTGAATTAGTTATGGGTAATCGTGAGAAACAAATGGGATTTCTATGACTTCACCCTCAGTTTCTCCCACTTTGACTTTCAACCCCACGCCACCAGCTTTAGTACGAATGTAACCTAATCCAAAGTAACCATCAATGGTTTCTGTGTAACTGGTAAGTTTGCCTACCTTTTCATCTCCAACTGCGATCGCACTTCCAACTTCCACAGGGGCACTGAGTCTTATACCCAAAAGGTGTTGTTTTACACCTTTATATGTGTTTAACCGAGCAATGGTTTCTTGCCCAATATAGCAACCTTTAGTAAAAGAAATTGTTTGCCACAAACCAACTTCCAGAGGATTGTAATCATCTGTGAGTTCAGCATCTGGGGCGGGGCGGCCTTGTAATATTCGCAAGGCATCCCAGGCGCGATCGCTCATTTCTACTGCCCCAGCTTCTAACAATTTATTCCACACCGTTTCTTTATCAGTATAGGGGAAAGTTAAGGTATATCCGGGAGCAGCTAACCCACTACCTACAGCAACCTGTACTCCTTCAGCCGGAGCAATAGTGTATACTTTATGACTTCCGTAAGGTTGTCCGATGAGTTCGCTAATACCTAAATTTTCTAAAACAGCGTCGCTTCCTGGGCCAATGAGGCTGAAGGTGTTGGTGTCTTCTGTAATATCAGATAATTCCACCTTATCGGCATAGAAAATATATTTATCCAGCCATTCCATAAGATATTGGCGGCGGTTAGGTGAAACTAGCAGGATTACTGCATCTTCTCTAACGTATGCGGTTGCTAAATCAATTGTTCTGGCTGTGGAAGTGACAAAAACCGTATCACAACCTTGTCCAGGCTTGAGTATTTGGAAATTGTTAGTGCTTTGGTTGTGTAAGAAGTTGAGGCGATCGTCGCCAGATACTTTGATACGTCCCCAGGCGGTGCGATCGCATATTGCAACCCCAACTCTGGCAGCTTGGATAGCTGCTGCATCTTTATCGTCAATTGTAGATTTTGGCATGGTGATGAGAAGTTGGCCTGTTTCAATGTTGTCGCACTGAAAATCTTAGCAAATAAGCGTTTGCGGCTTCAACGGCAAAGGAGTGAAAAGGGCGAGGCGATGCCTACGGTGAGCTGCGCCTACGCTGTTTTTCAAAATTTACATTGTAATTGAGTATTTTTTTATTTAGAAGTCCTCAATCAGAATTTATCCTTTCACATTTGAATTTTAAATCTTTCAATCTAAAATTTAAAATTTAAAATCCAAAATTCGAGAATTCAATAGCGTTAATTTTGCTTACAAATCTTCTTTCGAGACTTTTTCAATTTGCCCAGCAAAATATGCTTCCTCATGTTTGAGTTGTTGCGCTACTTCTAATCCTTTTTGAAAAGCTGTTAGTGCTTGAGGAAATTCTTTGCGTTCTAGATATAATTGCCCAATTTGGTCATAAGCTTGCATTAGCCCGTAAAAATTGGCCGCTTGTGTCTCTGTTTCCACAAGAATTTGGCTAGCCTGCAAAGCCTCGTCTGTTTGTCCTTGAGAACGGTACAGCGCAATTAACTTTTGCAAAGCTTCACCAGCACCAACGAACTCCTTTAATTGCCAAGCAGTAGTATAAGCTTCTTGATAATTATTAAAAGCTTCTAGCAGTAAGTTAGGATCTTTCTTTGCTAGAGATTCGTAATTTGAAGCGATCGCTAGCTTTAATTCTGGTATTTCAGTAAGATTATTTTCACTAACGTAAATTTCTACTAGTTTATTAAGTACATTCAATGACTGCTGTGGTTGGCTTGTCCGGTCGTAAATTTCAGCCAACTGTCGCAGATATGTTACCTCATTTACACGTTCGCCTTGAGAACTAGCTAAACTCAACAATTCCTCGTAGATTGGCGCAGCTTTGGGATAATCAAACCAACTCAAATGCACCTCTCCAATTGTCTTGAGGGTTTCTATGAGTGCTGTTGTATCTTTTTGCTGCCGCACCACTAGCAAAACTTGGTCGTAAGCTTCCGCAGCTAGTTTAGGCGATCGCACATTTTGATAAGCTTGACCTAGCGATCGCCACAATTCTAGATCAATTGGGGCAGTTGTTTTCTGAGATTGTCCCTGCTTTTGAATTGCTTGCAATCGTTGCGTAATATATTGTACTTCTTGTGCATCATTTTGCTTCCAGGCGATCGCCCCGACTCGTGATAGTGCTTGCACCTCTGCTAATGAACCTAAAAAGCGACGCAAACGAAGTTCCCGGTTCCAAATTTCAAACGCAGCCACCTGATCTCCTGCTTGCAGTTTCGCTGCTGCTTCTTGATTTAATGCATCCAGCACTGGTTCTAACTTTTGCTGTTCTTGGAGAGTTAAGGGCTGTTTATTTTTGGGCGAACGTGGTAGCAGTGGATCGGGTGTGGTAATTTCTAGGGGATTAGGAGGAAATTTATCCGGTACTTTGGGGTTTTTAGTCTGTGCCAGCGTCAAGGAACTGCTAAAGAGTATAGCGGTAGTAACAATCATAATTAAGCGCCTAAACATGGGTACATTACCTTGCCTTGAGTTGGTTGCATAAGTTAATTATCCCCATACCCTATTATTTTTAGCTTATTCGAGCAATTCCGAAGCGTCGCTGACATTGCTTTATGTCTCTATCTATTCCAAGCACTAAGTAAATCAAGTTAATGTCAAGCTAATATAAGCAAAGCTTTTTGAGTGTAAGTGCTGAATCTCGATATCATATTTACATAATTTATGCAAGCAATAATCTCTTGAAAATGGCTGCGGGATATACTGAATAATTTAATAAAGTTTATTATTTGTCTTCCCATGAGTCAGGAAATATACGCTCCCAATAATTAACTAATATAGGTATCCTTTATTAGAGCTAATTTGCTCTAGAAGTTAAAAAACTTGGTATCAGTTAGCACAGCTATGACGAGTAGTACCGTGAAAAACTTTTGGCATTACTGATTTAAAGCATGA
The DNA here is from genome assembly GCF_035638895.1 of Nostoc sp. Classification (GTDB taxonomy): domain Bacteria; phylum Cyanobacteriota; class Cyanobacteriia; order Cyanobacteriales; family Nostocaceae; genus Nostoc. The sequence goes on from NZ_DASQZC010000161.1 coordinate 5,273, forward strand.
ATCAAGAGGTAGATACGCAATATATCGCGTCTCTATATAGGTTTTCTTATTCAGCAAGCCAATTTTTTCATGGATCTTGTTTGGTTGGAACAAAGATATAGCCGCTTGGACTCGGGCTGCTAGTCACCCTTCTCCTTCTGTGCGGTAGACGCTAACGCTAAGGCGTAGCTAGCTTGCTTAGGTTTAGGGGGTAAGGACTTTCTAAGGTCGCTAACCCTGCACTAATAGGTGTTACCCGTCTACAGAAGTGGCTCACCGTTTTTACCAATTTAGTCAGCAGCTACTTTTTCAACTAGGAAGGTAAAAAATGGAATGGGCTATTTACAAAAAGAATACGGGCAGTTTTGTAATAGCAGTCGCAATTATGACTGGTGTTGGCGTAATTTCATATCTTAGTTTCCTTCAGTATAGAGAAAACGCTCAATGGGTAACACATACACGCGAGGTGCTGGAAAAGACTAAAGAAGTAATGTCACAGGTCAAAGATGCAGAAACTGGACAACGGGGCTATCTTCTCACGGGTAAAAAATGGTATCTAAAACCCTATCGCACTGCAAGTAGCGAGCTTCCTCAGAAAATTAAGACTTTGCGCCAATTGACTGCGGATAACCCCAATCAACAACGGCGGCTTGATCGCCTTGAACCCATGATTGCCAAAAAACTAGTTTTGATGGAACAGGCGATTAACGCCAGGAGCAAAAATTTAGAATCCGCGCTGCAAATAGTTCAGACAGATCAGGGTCAGCAGATCATGGAGGACATCCGAATGCTGACTAGAGATATGGAGAACGAAGAGAATCAATTGTTAAAACAGAGGTCAATAGAGGCGAACATTAGCGCTCATCAAACAACTTTATTGACTATTTTTGGCAGCGTTATCGCTTCTGCGATCGTCGGTTTAGCAGCGATAATTACCAATCAAGAACTTCTCAAACGCAAGCGGATGGAAAATTCTCTGCAAAAAGCTCGTGATGAGTTAGAAATAGAGGTTAGCAAACGGACTGCCGAACTGAGAAACACTAACGAAGAATTGCAAACTGAAATTAATGAGCGTAAAAGGGCAGAGTCAGAGATTCTGCGCTTGAACGTCGAGCTTGAGGGGCGAGTTGCAGAACGCACAGCACAACTCGAAGCCACTAATAAAGAGATGGAAGCATTTAGTTATTCTGTGTCTCACGATCTGCGGGCCCCCTTGCGAAGCATCGACGGCTTTAGCCAAGCGCTACTAGAAGATTATAGTGATAACCTCGACACACTAGGCCAAAACTACCTCCAGCGAGTGCGTGCAGCTACCCAGCGAATGGCACAACTGATCGACGATTTACTGAATCTGTCACGACTAACGCGTAGTGAGATGCGTTACGAAAAGGTGGATCTGAGCGCACTGGTGGAGGCGATCGCTACAGAGTTGCATAAAACACAACCAGAACGCCAAGTAGAGTTTGTAATTACACCGGGATTGGTTGCCAATGGTGATACTCATCTTTTACGCATCTTGTTAGAAAACCTACTGGGTAACGCATGGAAGTTTACAGGAAAAAATCAAAAAGCACGCATAGAATTTGGGCTTTTACAGCAAGATGACACCCATGTGTATTTTGTCCGTGATGATGGCACAGGCTTCGATATGGCCTATATTGACAAACTTTTTGGTGCTTTTCAGCGCCTGCACGCCATGACTGAGTTTGAAGGCACTGGCATCGGACTAGCTACTGTGCAGCGCATTGTCCACCGTCATGGTGGCCGTGTCTGGGCCCAAAGTGCGGTAGAGCAAGGCGCAACATTTTACTTCACCCTTTAACTATAGGAGAACATACAACATGATTTTACTTGTAGAAGATAATCCTGATGATGAAGCGCTAACCCTACGCGCACTCAAGAAAAACAATATTATGAACGAGGTAATAGTGGCACACGATGGGGTAGAAGCCCTAGATTATCTCTTTGGTAAAGGTATATACGCCAGTCGCGACATGAGCGTTATGCCAAATCTCATCCTGCTAGATTTGAAGTTACCTAAAATGGATGGTTTGGAAGTTTTGCGACACCTGCGAGCCGACGAAAGGACAAAAATCCTTCCCGTTGTTATTCTTACCTCCTCCAAAGAGGAGCAAGACTTAATCAATGGTTACACCTTGGGTGCCAACAGCTATGTTCGCAAACCAGTAGACTTTTCTCAATTCAGTGACGCAGTGCGACAACTAGGATTGTACTGGTTTGTGTTAAACGAACCACCGCCAAGGGTATAAGCCAATACAGTTCAGTTAAGGCTAAAACTCTTTATCAAAGTCAAATTTTTTAACGTAGACGCATACTCCTACGGAGAAGCAAGCTACGCGGAGCGTCTCCAAGAGTTGCGGCAAGCCGCAGGCTACCGCAGAGGCACAGAGGGAACAGAGAGAAGAAAAAAATGCCTAACCCAAGCGTATTGGGGTATAAGCAGGGGGCAGGGCTAACTTTCTTAATTACGAATTACGAATTACGAATTACGAATTACATGGGTATACCACTGCGCGTATTACTTGTTGAGGATTCAGAAGATGACGCTTTGTTGATACTGCGTGAACTACAACGTGGTGGCTATCAAGTAACCTTTGAACGGATTGATACACCCACAGCCATGAAAGCTGCGATCGCAGGGCAAACATGGGATGTTGTCATCTGCGATTATTCTATGCCCACCTTTAGCGCCCCTGCCGCATTGAAGCAAGTCAAGGAAAGTGAACTTGACTTGCCATTTATTATTGTCTCAGGCACTATCGGTGAAGATACCGCAGTAGCAGCCATGAAAGCTGGTGCCCATGACTACATCATTAAAGGTAATCTAGCACGACTTATTCCTGCTGTTGCCCGTGAGTTGCGTGAGGCACAGGTGAGATGGGAGCGCAAACAAGCAGAGGAGCAGATTAAAGCATCGCTTCAAGAAAAAGAGGTGCTATTGAAAGAAATTCATCACCGGGTCAAAAATAATTTGCAGATTATTTCTAGTCTGCTCAACCTGCAAGCAGAGTATATCAAGGACAACCAAGCCCTTGAGGTATTTAAAGATAGTCAGAACCGGATTGACTCAATGGCTCTGATCCACGAGAAACTATATCAATCTCAAGACTTAGCAAAGATTAATTTTGCTGATTATATTCAAGATTTAGTAACTAATTTATTTTATTCATATAACGTTCATTCCAGTGCTATTACCTTAAAAATGAACGTTGAGGAGGTTTTTTTAGCCATTGATGCAGCTATTCCTTGCGGCTTGATTATCAATGAACTTATTTCAAATTCCCTAAAATATGCCTTTCCCCAAAGACAATTGGGAGAAATTTGTATTAAATTCTGCTCCATAGAAGCAAATTTATTTGCACTTACTATCAGTGATAATGGTGTTGGTTTTGCCCAAGATTTTGACTTTCAAGCTACAGAATCATTAGGTTTGCGATTAGTCAAAGGTTTAACACATCAGCTACAAGGCAATATCGATGTTATCGGCTATAACGGAGTAGAGTATAAAATTATATTCCCAACTAAAAATTTATAAAACTATAATTTAAAACATCATGAATCCAGTAAATATATTAGTTGTTGAAGATGAAATAATCGTAGCAATGGATATACAAAATCGGCTAAGAAAATTTGGATACACTGTTCTAGGGCTTGCCGATTCTGGAGAAGAAGCTATTAAGAAAGCAGCAGATGATTCTCTAGATTTAGTTTTAATGGATATTCATCTCAAAGGAAAGATGGACGGTGTGGAGGCCGCTAAAATAATTCATGATGTTTTTAAAATTCCAGTAATATATCTTACCGCTAATGCAGATGAATCAACATTAAATAGAGCAAAAGAAACAGAGCCGTTTGGCTACATTCTCAAGCCTTTCAAAGAAAAAGAATTAAAGTTCACTATTGAAATTACGCTTTCCAAACATCGAACGGAAAAAAAATTGAAACAGAATGAGCAATGGCTGACTGCTGTACTTAAAAGTATTGGAGATGCTGTAATTACTAGCAACGAATCTGGATTTGTAACTTTTATGAATCCTATTGCAGAGGTGCTGACGGGTTGGAGTTATTCAGATGCGTTTGGTAAAGAAGCAACAGAAATATTCAATATTGCTCATGAAGAGACTCGGATAATAATTGAAAGTCCGATCAAGAAAGTCCTTCAGTCTGGCGTTACTGTCGGTCTACCAGAAAAAACTATACTTGTTACTAAAAACGGTATAGAAATTCCAATTGATGATAGTGTTGCAGCGATTAAAGATGACAACGGTAACATCACGGGTGCAGTTTGCGTTTTTCAGGATATCACCGAGCGTAAGCAGATATTGGCGGCACTAGCGCGTCGCCAGCAAGAATTCAAAGCACTAGTTGAAAATGCACCTGATATTATTTCTAGATTTAACACTCAATTGCGCTATGTTTACGTTAATCCAGTTATTGAAAAGGTTACAGGAATATCAGCCAAAACATTTATCGGCAAAACAAATGCAGAGTTAAATCTCCCAGAAGAATTTTGTCGAATATACGATCGCAAGCTTGGGCAAGTTTTTGAAACTAAGCAAGAAACAGAGTTTGAATGCAGTTTAGCGATCGCCTCCCAAACAAAACATTACCATACCCGTCTTGTGCCTGAGTTGGCTAGCGATGGCTCAGTATTTTTTGTTTTAAGTATTTCTCGGAACATTACTGCTCTAAAACTTGCAGAGGCGCAATTAATTTATGACGCTTTTCACGACATACTAACGGGTTTGCCAAATCGCGTCTTATTTATGGAACGCCTAGAACGTGTGCTGATACTGGCAAAACGCCGTGCGAACTATACATTTGCTGTTCTCTTTCTAGACCTAGATCGCTTCAAAGTTGTCAACGACAGTCTTGGCCATACAATTGGCGATCAACTACTAACTGCCCTTGCTCGCAGACTGGAGAACTGCCTGCGTGCTGGAGATACAGTTGCGCGTCTAGGGGGAGATGAGTTTACAATTTTGCTTGAGGATTTCAACAACATCAATGACGTAATTGGCGTAGTGGAGCGGATACACGAAGCTTTGACATCTGCGTTCCAACTTAGTGGATATGAGGTATTCACCACCGTTAGCATTGGCATCGCTTTAAATAAGGGTAATTACAACCTACCAGAGGAGCTACTGCGCGATGCTGACATTGCAATGTATCGCGCTAAGGCATTGGGTAAGGCACGCCATGAGATATTTGACTCAAGTATGTACAGGCAAGTAACGGAGCTATTAGAGTTAGAGATGGATCTACGGCGGGCAATTGAACGCCAAGAGTTTCAGGTTTACTACCAGCCAATTGTGTTGTTAGAAACTGACAAAATTATTGGCTTCGAGGCTCTCGTTCGTTGGCAGCACCCGCAGCAGGGCTTAGTTCCTCCAGACAACTTTATTCCACTAGCAGAAGAAACTGGGTTGATTATCCCTATTGGTTATTGGGTACTTAGCGAAGCTTGTCGGCAGATGCGTGCTTGGCAAATACAATTTCCTACTGACCCACCTTTGACAATCAGTGTAAATCTTTCTACTAAACAATTCTCACAGCCTGGGCTAATTGAGCATATTTCCCAAATTATGCAAGAAACTGGTCTGGAAGGCAGCAATTTAAAGCTGGAGATTACCGAAAGCGTACTGATGGAGAATATGCAATTAGCAACTTTTATGCTCTTGCAACTGCAAGAGATGAATATCCAAATACACTTAGATGATTTTGGTATAGGCTATTCATCCTTGAGTTACCTGCACCGCTTTGCAAGTAATGCCTTGAAGATTGATCGTTCTTTTGTTACCAAAATTGGTGCTAACGGCAAAAACTTGGAGATTGTTCAAGCGATCATCACCCTAGCCCAGAGTCTAAATATAGATGTAATAGCAGAGGGCGTAGAAACTGTAGAGCAACTGGCACTACTTAGAGCCATGAAATGCAAGCACGCACAGGGATATTTCTTCTCCAAACCCCTTGATAGTAAATCTATAGAAACATTACTTGCATCTGGCATTTAGCCGAGACAAGAATAGCGTTATAAAGCCGCCTAAGTATTTAGCGGCAGGTTATTTACTCTCTTTTTCTCCTCTGGCTCGTTCCTGTGTCAAGCTATCAATAGCATCACCCAAGGCAGTAGTAAGGCTATTGCGGGTTTGAGCGTGGTTATCCTGCTCAGTTTTCAAAGCTTGCAAGAGGCGATCGCGTTCTTTGATTACGGCGATGAGTTTAGCTTGCAATTCCTCTACAGATTTCAGTTGTTCTATTTCTTGTTGGATCGCTGTTACTGGTGTTCCAGCAGCCAGTGTTTCCATCTCAAGACCCTGGAGTTTATGCAATTCTGCCTTGAGGGATGCGATCGCTTGTTGGGCCAATTGGGCATCCGTGCGCCGTTGTTCTGCTTCTGTGTTGTAAAGCTGACGCCATCTTTGGGCGCTTTCCCAAGCAGCATCGCGATCGCTCTGAAGCCCCGCCATCTGCTCTTTGATTGTCTGGATTTCGGTCAACCACTCTTGTGTTAAATCTTGATTCATAAATAATTTGTCATTAGTCATTAGTCATTAGTCATTAGTCATTAGTCATTAGTCATTAGTCATTAGTCATTAGTTTTCTTCCCCCACTCCCCACTCCCCACTCCCTACTAAGTATTATTGCGGTAAAAAGATAAATGCGATCGCTACACAAAATTTGGCAAAGTAGTTAATAAAGCTAACCAGTTTTAACTCTAAATCATGCCAAAGCCTCGTTTTTTACGCTTCTTTCGCCACCTCAATTGGGGCACGTTCAAAAAAACTTTTGCTAGGACAATGGAAAGACGACTTTTTGGACTTGCCTCAGAAATCGCCTTCAATGCTATGTTATCTCTGTTTCCGGCAATTCTTGCGATCGTTACAGCCATTGGCTTATTAGCAGAATCTTTACAAGCTACCTTTAAACAACTGGCGGCACAACTCAGTCAAGTCTTACCTGAACAAGCCCTGACTTTGATTCGTGATTTTGCTACCACAGAAATTACTAATTCTAGAAACAGTGGTTTATTTTCTCTGAGCTTCGTATTAGCACTTTGGACTGCTTCTGGGGCGGTGAATACTGCTATGACTGCCTTCGACCAAATCCATCAAATTCCTTCAGAACACATCCGTCCCTTTTGGAAAGCCAAGCTCGTCTCTCTGGCATTAACAATCGGTACTATGTTGCTGTTAGTGTTGGCTTCTTTCTTAGTGTTTACCAGTGATTTCTTGCTGGCAATGGTAGTGCGCGGAAATGGTTCTTTAATTTTCTTGTTGCATCTTTGGCAGCTGTTACGCTGGCCTTTAGCTTTAAGTATTGTTGCTGTCGCCTTTAGCTTTATCTATCGCTATGGCCCAAGCCAGTGGAACTCAGGCACACCAATGATGCCTGGAGCAATTTTAGCAGCTGTTTTCTGGGCGATATTGTCTGCTCTATTTCGGCTTTATGTGGCGAATTTTGGCAATTATAATAAAGTCTATGGCGCAGTAGGGGCTGTAATAGTTTTAATGCTTTGGCTATCGATGAGTGCTGCGGTTCTGTTAATCGGCGATCAGTTGAACGTGACTGTCGGCGAAGATATGCGCCCAAAAGCACGTCAGGATCTCGTAAAAAATATTAATTTGTAAATATCGTTATAAATCCCTGAGAAAATTTTTGCAAAATTTCAGTAGGGGAGTAAAATGTCTAACGACTCAAGCAAGACAAACTTAGCGATCGCCTTCATGCCTGATTCTCCTTTTCGATTTTCGATGATTGAACCTGATGCCAAAGCACCCACCTTGAAGCGTCTGCGTCAGTTAAGTCGGCTGCTGGATAATGTTATTACCATTCCTGGTACACAGATTGGTTTTGGTCTAGATCCAATTTTAGGATTAATACCTATTGGTGGTGATTTTTTGGGAATCATGTTTTCTAGCTACATCATCCTAGAAGCAGCGCGGCTGGGTGTATCTAGAGCCACTTTAGGCAAAATGGTTCTGAATGTGATCGTTGATGGCTTAATAGGCGCTGTCCCTGTTTTGGGCGACTTTTTTGATTTTACCTGGCGAGCTAATACTAATAATATCAAGCTATTAGAAGATTACTTAAAATTTCCTAGCCAGCAAAAGAGTGCAGACGGGTGGTTTATCTTTGGCGTTTTGGTAGGATTGTTGCTGATTGCCATTGTTTTAGTAGCATTACCAGTGATACTAGTTAGAATGCTGTGGAACGCCTTAACTGGCGGTTAAATTATTTATTAATAACGGAATGAAAGATTGGTGGCAAGCTACTTTTCCGAAAGGGCGGCAAAGTCTAATTATTACTGATGCTAAAGGGTATCCTGTACAAATTTCTTATGGCGAAAAAGGTAAAGGTAAACCGCTAATTCTATTACATGGTATGGGTAGTTGGAGCTATAATTGGCGCCATAGTATAGCACCATTATCTAAATATTTCCGGGTAATTTGTTTTGATGCTAAAGGTTTTGGTTTTTCCGAAAAACCATTGTCGCGTAGAGAACACAACGGTCATCAAGTTATTGAGTTTAAAAGAGTTATTGAGGCATTATGTGACGAACCCGCAGTAATTGTGGCTGAATCTTTGGGGGGATTGGTTGCCCTTGCCCTTGCTCAAGAGAATCCGCAGTTAGTCGGGCGGCTTATAGTCGTAAACGTACCTATTTTTGCGGAACGTCTACCCCATTGGGCTATGTGGTTACTTGCCCAAACGCCCTTAGAAATAATACAAACAATTGATTCTTTACGTCTAGCATATTTGTTTGCACCTCTATTTAGAGAAATTATGGCGATAGAAAGACGTAGAGTATTATTTGATCCATCAATTTTGACACAGGAAGATGTCTATTGGATAACTTACCCGTTTATTGAGCTACCTGGTACGGTTGCAAAAGTAGCTGAAGAGTTACAAATAGCAGCGCGAGAAATTGAGAATTGGCAAGAAAATAAGCCTAATATGCTTACCAAAATTCAAAATAACCTAAGTGCAATTAAGTGCCCTACATTAGTTTTGTGGGGTGAGCAAGATAGTTGGTTTCCTGCTAGTCATGGGGAAAAATTGCATCAACATATTCCCAATTCAAAGTTACAAATTTTGTCTAACTGTTATCATGATGCCTCTACTGGTGCTTCTGAGGTGTTGAAT
>NZ_DASQZC010000162.1:0-15973 GCF_035638895.1 Nostoc sp.
ATTATTAACACCTTACGGTGATGCAGAGAAATTAGCGATCGCAATTCTCCGTTATCTTGACGAGCAAGAATTTGCCCAAAGTGCCGGAGTCGCTGCCAGACAACGCGCCCTCGATTTCTCAACGCAGAATTATGCTCAAAACTTTATCAGTGTGCTTCGTTCTGCTAAGGCTTGATCCTTACTTCAGTTAAAGAATTTTTTGGTTGAGGCAGGCAGGGGGAGCAGGGGGAAAGAAAATTACTGAATAAATAACCCTCTTTCTTCCCCTGCCTCCCCTGCTTATCTTTAAGGGGAGCTACTGCATTTATCGTTAATCTTTGATTACTTGAGCTACTAGCAACGCTAATGCTGCTGTACCAGCGATCGCGCCCCACTGAAGAACCGGATTTTTTTCTATCCAGTCGGAAAGACTAGGTATAACTAAGTGACCATAATCACCGTTAACTCTGTCGTCTTCAGCAACAGGTTGATAAAAATTATTTGATGCATCTTCAGACTTCGGCTCGGAACTATGCTGTAAGTTGAAGCCGATGAGCAGTAACAGTGAATCTACTAAGGGTGGTGAGATGCGCTGTACCAAATCTAATATTTTAGCTACATCCCCAACTAAGTAGTCACGAGTTGGATGTTCGGCTACATGGAGGATGGCATCAGCTACAAGTTTAGGTTCGTAGTAAGGTGGTACCCCGGCAGGCTTTACGCCTAATTTCGTCCGGCCATTGTTCCAAAAGGGACTGTTAATCACTGCTGGCTTCACACTTGTGACGCTGATAGGCCATTTTTCATGTTGTAACTCAACGCGCATCGCTTCGATAAAACCCTCGACCCCATGCTTGGCTGCCGAGTAAGCACTTTGGTAGGGGAGCGATCGCGTACCTTCCACTGAAGAGACATGGATCAATGCCCCCCGTCCCTCACGCTTCAGATGGGGTAAGGCCGCCATTGCACCATACACCTGTCCCATCAGATCGACATCAATAACATGCTTAAACTCTTCTGGTGTTGTATTGTCGAAAGTGGCAAAGATGCCGATAGCAGGGGCATGTACCCATGTATCGAGTCGCCCGTAAACTTCCACAGTTTTATCTGCGATCGCCTTTACTTGATCAAATACTTCTACATCGGCCACAATATAAGTTGCCTCGCCGCCAAAGCTGCGAATCTCCTCTACTAAAGACTGTAGCTTCGACTCACCGCGAGCGGAGACTACCACTTTTGCCCCGCGTCTAGCAAACTCAAGAGCTGTGATCCGTCCGATACCACTGGAGGCTCCAACGACGGAAACGACCTGTTGATTAATTGGCTTTAATTGCATTAGTGTTACTCCTTAAAAGGGATTGGGGATTGGGGATTGGGTACTGGGGATTGGGAATTAAAATTCATTCCTAGAGTCCCTAGTTCCCAGTCCCCATTCACAAATGACAAGCAAGAAACTGGTTCAATGCGTCGGTAAATAATTCGGGACGCTCGACTTGGGGTAAGTGTCCACAACTGGGTATCAAAGCTAAGTGTCCTTGCCTTAAACGGCTGACTGCATCTTGAGCTTGGTAATTCGGCAAAACTAGGTCATTAATACCCCATACAACTAGGGTTGGCATTTGTAACTGTGGTAGAGATTCGAGTACTATTTGCTTCTGTCCTAATACATATAGTTGAGAACGCAGTATAGATAAATTCGCTTCTAGAAAGCCAGGAAGCAGCCCCATTCGCTCTTGCTCTGCTAGCCATGCGTCGGGAACTTGTAAGGGATTAGCAAAAAGCAACGCCGCCCGTGACCAAGCCCTTTGCTTTGCGCCCAAAGGTGTTTTGCTCCAGGCGATCGCTAACTCTCCGTACCAGGGCAAAGTCAAATTTGACAGAATTGGGTTGACGACTTGGCTAAATCCCATACTGTCTACCAGTACTAATGCTGGTACGCGTTCGGGATTTGACAGCGCAAACCGCAAAGCAATCAAACCACCTAAAGAATTGCCTACTAATACTGCTCGTTGAATTTCTAAAGCGTTGAGAAAATCGGCTAAGAATTCTGTCAAAAATTCCAGCGAATATTCACGCTTGGGTTTAGCACTATCCCCCGAACCTGGGAAATCTACGGCTATGACACGATGCTTAGTCCCTAGAGTAGGTATTACCCAAGACCAATCAACAGCGCTATCACCCACTCCATGTAGCAGCACTAACGGTGGATCATCATTACCCCCTGCCAAGTAGCGAATATTAAGTCCACTTACATCTATTTGCCGCTTTTCAAACCCCATGTTCACAGTTACTCCCACTATTTTGAATTTGCCATTTATTAGGGACTGGAATTTCAATTCCTAATCTATCTAATGCCCAGTCCCGCACTCATGTATAATGAGCGCCGTTGACTCGCACAACTGTACCAGTGACGTAGCTGCTAGCTATTGGGGAGAGCAGAAATGCTACTGCCCAAGCAACCTCCTCCGGTTTCCCAAAGCGAGACAGGGGAATTTCAGACAAAATCCGTTGCTTGACTTTATCTGAAATCGGGGTGAGCATATCAGTCTCAATAAACCCCGGTGACACAGTATTAGCCCGCACTCCGTAACGCGCCGCTTCTAGAGCCAGAGATTTTGTCAAACCAATGGTTCCTGCTTTGGATGCTGCGTAGTTTGTCTGGCCGATATTTCCGCGATCGCCAGAAATTGAAGTGATACAGACAACAGAGCCAGAACGCCGTTCGTACATCTTGGGAATAACGGGTTTTAAGGTGTTGTAGACTCCTTTCAAGTTAGTGTCGATTACTGCATCCCAGTCTGCCGTTGTCAGTTTTGGGAAAAAATTGTCTCGCGTAATTCCAGCATTCGCGACAACCCCGTAAATTGGGCCAAGTTTCTCTTCAACCTTTTCTGTCACTGCCTCCATAGCTGCTTTATCGGTGACATCAGCTGAGATTGCCAAACTCCCCATCTGCGGATTGTAATCGCTGCGGTAGGTGTAAGCTACTTTCGCTCCCAACTCCAAAAGCAGATTGACGATCGCAGCTCCAATTCCCCGATTACCGCCAGTTACCAAAACCACTTGATCTTCCAATCCCAAACCTGCCATAACTTAAACCAATCCAAAATTTCACAACGCTCAAAATAATTCCTATTTGGCACCCTCAATTACGAATTACGAACTACGAATTACGAACTACCTCAGCCTCTCCAGTGCGATCGCAGTACCCCCACCAGTCCCGTGACAAACTGCTGCTAATCCAAACTGCCCGTTTTGCTGCTGTAAAGCGTTGAGCAGTGTTACTAAAATTCGCGCTCCTGAAGCCCCGATGGGATGTCCTAAAGCGATCGCCCCGCCATAGACATTTAATTTTTCATAAGGAACGCCCAACTCCCGATTGAATAAGACATTGCTTATAGCAAATGCTTCGTTGTTTTCAAACAAATCAAAATCGTAAATTTTCATTTTGAGTTTGTCTAAAAGCTTGTTCACTGCCAATATGGGAACTTCGGGGAACCGCCAAGATTCTCCCCCTGTCCATACTCCACCAATCAGCCGTGCTATAGGATTAAGTTGGTAGCGTTCTACTGCTGTTTTACTTGCCAAAACTAGAGCTGCTGCTCCATCGGATATTTGACTGCTGTTACCAGCCGTGAACACACCATCGGATCTGAAAGTAGGCTTTAGTCCAGCAAGAGTTTTTAAAGTAGTTTCGGGGCGAATTCCTTCATCTCGCTCTACAACTTGTAAACCTTTCTTACCTGCAATCTCAATTGGTACAATCTCTTGTTTAAACAAGCCTTGCTCAGTTGCTTGGGCTGCTCTAGCTTGGGAAAAGAAAGCTACTTCATCCAACTCATCCCGCGTAATTTGGTAAGCAGTTGCCAGTTGTTCTGCTTGCTCTCCCATCGTTTCGCCACTGATGGGATCGGTAAGTCCGTCTTGGAGTAAAACATCGGTAAGTTGTTCTGGTGAACCTAATAAGGATTTGTATCCCCACCTAGCTCGTTGCGATAACAAAAACCCCGTCTGGGACATAGATTCCATGCCTCCAGCAAGTACCATTTGGGCATCACCAGAACGAATTGCACTAACACCGTTGATCGCACTCATCATTCCCGATGAACACACCATATTTACTGCATATCCGTTCACCTTCTGCGGAATTCCAGTTTTAAAAGCTGCTTGACGAGGCAATGACTGTCCATGTCCGGCGCTAAGTACATTACCAAAAATATACAAATCTAAAGCTTCTCCTGATACTCCAGCTCGTTCCAAGGCTGAACGCATGGCGATCGCACCTAAATCTACTGGAGACAAATCTGCAAAGACACCTCCAAACTTACCAAGCGGTGTGCGTACTGCTGATACAATATAAGCTTCTTCCATACTTCTCATCACATTGGTGAATTAAAATTTGAAAATAATAAAATAAATGTAAGTAATTTTTTAAATAAATTCCTATTTATAATCTTGCTAATAATTGTTTTTATTGAATGATTTCTTTTGCAAAATCTAGTGCATTTAAAAAACAAAATTAACTTACTTAACAATAATTTACAATAATATTTCTAGCAAAAAATCAATCTTTAGAAGTAAATAATGGTATAGTCGTCCACCTAAAGAAAGGACGTGATATTAAACAATTTTGTATTTTGGAATACCAGGGCTATCTCGTTGTAGACATAAACCGCCCAGAACTGAAGTTACGCGGCTAATAGTCCAAGTCCACTAAAGTAGACTAAAAGCCTTTCTTAGTCCACTTTAGTGGACTTTTGCTATTAGCCTCAGAATTCATTCTGAGGCGGGCTAGATGAGAATGAAATAGCCCTATTTAGAATACAAACACTTGAGAAAGCGAATATTTTATTCTCGCGCCTTCAGCCAATCGGCAATCGTTGGCGGTAGGTCTTTTTGAACCTTGCTGCTTACATACATACCAATATGTCCAACTGGAAACGATCGCACTGTATAATCAACACTGCCAACATATTTCTCAAGAGCTAAGGATGATGCCGGTAAAACTAGATGATCCTCTTCGGCATAAATGTTTAAAATTGGGATGCGGATATTTCCCAAATCTACTCGCTTCTTGCCAATCTCAATCTTACCTTTAATTAATTTGTTTTCTTGATAAAAGTCCTTAATGAACTGTCGAAAAGTCTCTCCAGCTTGATCTGGACTGTCAAAAATCCACTTTTCCATGCGGAGAAAATTGAGCAGCTTATCCTCATACTCAACAATCTCCAGTAAATCAATATACTTTTTGACACCTAACTGAAAAGGCTTCAGCATTACGAAGACAAAGTTGAGAAAGTTGCCAGGAATGTTACCTAAAGTGTCAACGAGAAGATCCACATCTAATGCTTGTGTCCCTAAATTGCTTCCACTCCAAACATTGAGAAGTCCTTCATTGATGTGAAAATCGACTGGCGTAACCATAGTAATCAGGTTTTTTACCTTTTCTGGGTAAAGGGAACTGTAGCAAAGACTGAAGGTTCCCCCCTGACAAATTCCCAATAAGTTAATCTGCTCTAAGTTGTGGCGGGAGCGGATGACATCTACACAATTATTGATATACCCATTGATGTATTTGTCAATAGTGAGCCAGCGATCGTCTTGGTCAGGATATCCCCAATCAATCAAGTAAATATCTAGACCAAGATTGAGTAAATTTGCAACAAGCGATCGCCCCTCCTGTAAATCTACAATGTAGGGACGGTTAACTAACGCATAAACAATTAAAATCGGAATCTTAAACGATTTTTCAACCTGGGATTGGAAGTGGTATAGTACTACCTTATCTTCCCGGTATACCTGTTGCTTAGGTGTCACCCCAATCTCAATCTCTTGTTCGCGCAAGCGGTTGAAGATATCTACACTATTAACTAGCTTTTCGATTAGTTGGATAGACTCGTGCATCGTTTTTTGATAACATTTTGGATGATAAAAAGGAAAGTTCAGCCCTTAGAAAAATATGGCAGTGCTTTCACCCAAATAAGGGTTTTTTAGAAACTAAAAGCACTACCATATATTTTGCTGAGGATCGTGTTATGTCTGAAATTTTTCAATGTCATCAAAAAAACAAAAATTTCCTGTTTAAATAATAAATAGGATTAGAACCGAATAAGCCCGTAATAAGCACTTGCAGCCGCTATGATAATCGTTAATACTCCCAGCGCTGTGCTAAGTAGAAATTGGGCAGAGGTTTTTTTATTGAGAGCTTCTTTGCTTCCACCTTCAAGTGTTGTCCGTTCGGTATTGTTAGAATTGGTTACGTTGTCAGTTTTCATGGCTTTTATCTTGTTTGATTATTTATTATAATTTCGCCTCTAATCCCAAAAATTACATCTAGCTTTAGGATTAACAAAAAAGGTAGAAATGACTAGATGAAATTAAACCTTACTTTCATCCACTTGATTACAACTCGGCAGTTCAACCATCTTAGGAACTCCTTCTAGCAACTGTTGCTGTTCGAGCCAATAACTCATGGCTACCTTCAAGAATTTTCCTTGGATTGCCTGAGCATCCTCTGAACGGAACTTTTGTGCAAATTCTCGGTCAAATATACTACTCCAGACTTCCAGAAACTGCCGCAAATTGTCAATTTTTTCACCCTTGGCTTGGTAAAAGGCTAACTCCCGTGCCAGTTCCAAAAATGCCTTTACCCAAATATCTGCCAGCACTAACTGATAGTCAAAGCTAGCTTGCGATAGCTGGATTAAAGCATCAAGTGTTTTCAGCAGTTGGTCGATTTCACAGGTATGCTGTTGTCTGACCATCAGATTTACTCCGTTATTTTCCCTAAGATAATCCGTACAATAACCGCTAAAGGAATTCGTTAAAAATTCTGGATTCAATGCACAGATATAGCAACACCTGTGAAAAACGTTTTTTTAGCAAAGCGTTAAAGCACCGTGCCGTTTGAAGGCTGCGAGGAATCATAAACGCCCCAATATTCAATACCCCGATCGCGTAATATTGGTTCAACGCGATGAATCTCTTCTTCTGAGCCTTCTAGTATGAGCAAATAATAACTCTGCTGGAGGCGATCGCTATAAACTCTGGCTCTTTCTTCGGGTATGCCTAAATCACCTAATGCCTTGAGTAAATTCTGATTTGCTGCGGCTCCCACAGCAACACCTGCAACGCTACTGACTAATGCTACACCTACAGAACCTGCTGCGAGTATAGCTCCTAAACCAGGAAGTGCCAGACTACTCAAACCAACTAACACGCTACCCCAAGTACTTGCTGTCAGCGTCTCTCTTACTGCTCCGCTTGTATTCACATTTTGATCGCCAATGCGATCGCTTATCTGCGTTTCACCTACGCGATCGCCCTGCTCTACATCTTTAGCAATGACAGAAACTTTCTCCATAGGAAAGTTTGCAGTTTTCAATTCATTAATTGCTTGCTCTATTCCTTGAGAATTAGCAAATACTCCTAATGCACGTATTGTATCTTTAGTTATCATAGTTACTATTACAGTTGCAGTTCTCTGTCTATTGGGGAATCTGAAAGCGTCACAGGAAGTATCTGTAGGCATTTTATAGGCTTTTGATCATTTCGGCTAAGTTGCATCGACTCGCAATGCCATTGCATCATAGCTAGTATCTCTTTTTACCTACATTCTGTTAGTCATTTCTTCTAGTTCTTTGAGGTGCTGTGCGTTCACAAGCCATTTCTCTTCATAGTTAGATTTATCTGTACCATATTGACTTTGTTGCTCTTTTAGTGTTGCAATTTCATGATTAATTATTGGTAATGCTTTCCCTTGGGTGATTACTTTTTTTAGCAACTCAAATCGTGATGTTTCATTAATTTGATGCAAGAGTTGCGAGATACAACGACTAATAATAACTTTATTGCCAAAAGCAAGAATGCTATGAGATTCATCATCTTGAGATAATAATTCCTCGCTTACATCCAACAAAGCTTCTACAACTGAAGGGATGTAATTTACAGGAATTTCTTCAGTGGAATTTTCTAGCTGTTCTATAAATACCCTGGCTTGCGTTGTGCCGTTTGGAAGTTTTTGTTTAGCAAGTTCTATCAAATAATTTCTAAATTTCTCTGTATTTTCAGCCAAACCAAGGATAATTTTTATCTTAATATTAGATAATTCACCTACTGATAATGACAGACGAAAGTAAATAGGAAATATCTCTAAACTACACACACGTAGCTGTTCGCGCCATTCCAACTCTTGCTTTTCATCTAGATAAGTATTACCCAAAATGAATTTTAACTTAGGAAAAAGCTGCATTAGCAGGTTTTTAACAGGCTGCTTGTCTTCATCTCGCAGTTGAGCAATCCAGGTACTCAGAAGATTCTTGAGTTCGTCTATTGAAAGGTTTATCTTTCCTACAAAAATATGAGGATTTTGATGGATTATACTATATATCTTTGGGCAGAATACTCGTAAGGACTCAATAGCAATAAAATCAACAGCGTTTACTTCATCTTTTACTACTGGATACGTGACTGTTAAAGTGTTAATCAAACGACTAATATCGCGGATGTTATTAATAAAGTGTTCTATTCCTTGAAAGTAAATATCACCCCACCGACTTTGGCTGATTTGCTGTTTTGGTGTTTGATAAAATATGTTATCAAGCTTTTCAAAAAATAGCCTGCGAAGTGAGGTTTTATCAGGAATAGGTAACTCAAAACTAACTTGAATAATTTTTTCTAAGTATGCTTCTTCAGATATTTCTTTAGTATCTGCAACTGTTCTCATTACAACTTCTTTATCAAAAAGCAGAAGATAGACAACATTAGTAAAATTTCGCATTGCTTTAAAAATACGAAATAACTGCTTGATATCTTCCGCAGCCAACCGATCAATATCATCAATTGTTACAACTATTCGCCGTTGCTGCTGTACTAAAGTATCTTCTACTTCTTCTTTTAATTCGGCAGCGTCCTTGCTTTTCTCGTCCAATAATGCTGCTAATGCCTTGCCAGTTTGAGCATAAGGTAGAGGAATGTCTGAAATAATGGCGGCAAAACCAGCTAATCTCTCCTTCAAACCTTTTGGTACGGATGACTCTTTGCTTAAAACGTTTTGTAATTGCTCAAAAAAGCGCCTTGTGATATTTTCATGTCCAGAAAATAACCAGGGATTAAAAGGAACAATGATTGGTTTCTCTTCCTCTGGCTTTTGCTGAAGATAGTGAACTACAAAGTTTAATAATGTAGATTTGCCAGAGTTCCAAGAACCGTAAACTGCAATAACAAAACCTTCAGGAAAGGTCATTTTACAAATACTGTCCGCTAGATACTTGGCAAAGTTCGCATGTCCTAGTAAATCTTTTTCTGGATCAAGCAAGGAGCTGTCTGCCGATATATCGTTAATTTCTGTCTGTGCCATAAAAAAGTTTTTTACTGATGTTGCGATCGCATCCGCCGGGGCATAGCCCATCGTTGCACATTTCGTAAGATGAGCAATGATACCTGACGATAGAAATTTCCAGTGAAATAATTTCTCAAGGCTTATGCAATTGGTTACATATTAGTTATTTAGCATCGCTGGAATTAGGAGGTTAAGTAGACAAACAGCGTTGGAGTGGAAATCCTATCTCCATGTCATCTAGTAAAATTACTCAAAGAAGTTCAACTTAAACCCCAATCCTAACTATTGGTTATAATTCAGCATTATTTATGTCTATGTGTACTAGTGCCAGCTAAATTTTAAGATTTTTCTGCAAAGGTATTAATTCTTAAGAGTGAATTTGGCAAATATAGATTATTTTCTTGTCACAAAATACTAATGAGCTGCTAAAAATATTTATATAAGAGAGTTTTTAGCGAAATTTGTATACATAAAATTAAATTTATGTCAAATAATTGGCTTTTTTGATTAGAAGCCCTAGCGGAGCTATATAATGCCTGTTTTTTCTGCAAAAGCAACCTATAGTCAATACATACTATGATCTAGGGCATGTTTTTAAAGCCTTAGATCCCCCCAACCCCCGATAAATTGGGGGGCTTTAATAGACTCCGATGAAGCCTTTTTAAGGAGAGTGCGTCTTATCTTGCGGTTTCCCTAGAAAGTGGTGTGGATTTACGGGCATCTAAAAATTTAGGAGGCAAATGAGTAGTTTGAAAACACACTTTAGTCTTTTGCCCAGGCAAGGGATTGCAATGTGTTAAAGCTTATTGATTAAATATTATATAAGTCATACTCATTATGGCTAATAGTAGCTATAACAATTTAACTGTTTAAATATTGATTAGATAATATGGTTCAGTCCCAAGAAGATGACATTTCAGTAGAGGCTAGTTCTCTTCCCCCTGTTCCCATTCAAGAAATCTCTGAGGATAGGGTATTAACGGAGACGGTACTTTTTCCAACTCCGAAACTGTTTTTGAAAATTTCTAAGCTAGAAATTCGCAAAAGCCTTATAGCGCTAACTTATGAGAGTCTCTTTGCTACGATTTTTTATAGTGTCATCGGCGGTGCGTTGCTCAGTAATTTCTTGTTAGAGTTAGGTGCTGGGCCAGTACAAATTGGTCTGCTGGCCGCCATACCTCAGATTGTAAATCTGCTGCAACCACTGGGAGCGTATTTGGTGAACCGAAGTACCAGCTTCCGGTGGTATTTCCAGTGTATTTTCATCCCATCGCGCTTGGTGTGGTTGATTCTTTTGCCAGCGATTGTGTTGGTTACTTCATCTCATCTGGCTGGATACCAAGTAGTGGAGTTGACTTTGGCAGTTCTCTTGGTATGTAATATCATTGAATCTTTCGGTCGTGCGCCTTGGCTTGGGTGGTCTGCTGTGTTAGTACCTCAACGGTTGCGGGGGCGATATTTTGGCTTTCGCAATAGCATTGTCGGCTTGACTAACCTTGTTGGTGTGCCGTTGCTAGGTTTAGCAGTATCGGTTTGGCCTGGTGGAACACTTCAAGGCTATGGTGCAGTCTTGATTTTAGGAATTTTGCTGGGATTAATCAGTCAAATCTGTCAGTTCTGGATGACCGATGTAAACCCCCAGCTTTTAACAGCCACGGGTTCAGACACCTCCCAACCCCCGTCTCAGGGTATAGATTTTAGCTTTCTCAAAGATGCTAATTTTTGCAAGTTTGTACTTTACTTGAGTATTTGGTGTTTTGCTGTTAACATCAGCGCTCCCTTCTTTAACCTCTATATGCTAGATAACCTGGATATAGATATTAGTGTGGTAACGATTTATCACGGTTTAGGAACTGGTGCGAACATGTTAATGCTGCTTTTGTGGGGGAAACTGGCTGACCGAATTGGGAATCGTCCGCTACTGTTATTAGTGGGAGTCTTGGTGGCGGTGACACCTCTGCTGTGGCTAGGAGTTGGAAGCGATCAAATTTCTTTTTGGATCTGGTTACCCTTGTTGCATATACTAGCTGGCGCGACGTGGGCAGCAATTGATTTGTGTACCAACAATATGATGATGGGAATATCACCTGTGCGTCATCAATCTACTTATTTTGCGATCGCAGGTGCAGTTGCAGGTATAACTGGAGCAATGGGTATCAGTGTTGGTAGCTTTCTAGCAACTCTGCCTGGTGCTGCGGGTTTGCTGGGGCTGTTTGTTCTCTCAGGCTTATTACGAATGGCTGCACTTGTGTTTTTGGCTTTTGTTCAAGAGCAGCGCTCAGTACCAGTGAGTCAGTTAATGCGAGTCCTGTTTCCCATCAGGCAGTCACCTAATCTGATTGAAGTAGAGGAATAAGTTTTTAACTATTATATTAATAGGGGCAGGGGTTGCCTTTCCCTTGCCTCAACAGTAGTGCTGTTTAAGGAAGCCATTGTAATCCCTTATTCTTTAATTCCTGCTCGATATGCTGCATTTCCTCGATATTCTCTCCAGTAACGATCGCATAAATATCTGTGTTAATTTTTCCGTATTTTATTTTCTCTAATGCTGACAGAATGATTAAATCCTTGCGATCTAGTTCTGGTTTTAAGGCGACTAAAATTGAATCCAACGTACCTTCCATGCGGTAGTCACTGGAATATTTAGCTACTCCCTTTCCCAATCCCACTAAGGTATTACGCTGCAAGCATAACGGAGTCGAGCCATTGACTCGGAAATTGGCATCGATCGCATAAAATTGTCCCTCTTGATCTTCCAGCACATCAAAGCCAATCACGCCGAAATAACCCTGTTTATGAGCATACTGACCAATGTTAGCAATCATTTCAAAGAACTTGCTCATGTCAGTGTTGCGGTAGTCAATCAGTCCCCCTAAATAGTTACCTTCTGGAGTGACGAGTTGGGCGGTAGTGCCGATGAGCGTTATCTCTCCTAGTTTGTTGACATAGAACTGTACGCAGTAATTCTGCACTTCATTCTTGACGAACTCCGAAACAATAATCGTATCGAGCAACTTAATATTAAGATATTTTCTAATTTCTTCAAGGCAGTAGTTCAAATCGCTGGCGCTTTTAATGATATAAGTGCCTTCTCCTGAGAGTCCGTGGGAGGTTTTAATTAAATATGGAAATTGTGGTAATTGAATGTCTTCGAGATTTACTTGGTGCAGATTGTAGCTTTCGTATTTCGGACATTGCACTCCCAATTCGGCTAGGGTTACTTTGCTGAGTAAGCGGTAATGAGTGTCTGGATCAACAGCGTGTTTTTCAGGTTTGAGGTGATCAAAGGGAAATAAACTAATGAGTTTGTCAAAGCGTTCGCCCTTGGCGTTGGCGCAGCCATCGCTGTGGCTGAGATCATCTAGATAAGTCGAGCAATCCATCATTTCAATATTGGAGTGGCTGAAGCCGAAATGCTCTTGCCAGTATTCAAGCAGCGACTTTGGCGGTTGTATAATCACAATTCCAGGAATGCGATCGCCTAATACAGCCAGATTTTTCCAAGGTTCTTTCTGACAAATCTTGTCGAATGAGGTTTTGGTGGCTTCACTACTGCCATCTTGAATAAAATATTTGTTCCGGTTGGGGTAAGCAGCCCAACTGCCAGTCGCAGGGTAATTTAAAATAAACCCATAAGATGCATCTGTGATATCTTGAGCAAACAGATCAGAAAGAGTACTCCCTTGAAAATAATGAAAGTCGTATTTTGACATCTACTCCTCCGAGAAACCGCATCCACAAAGGGATGCGGTTGTTTATATTAAACAAGTTTTCTGAATTCCAAGTAATATGATGCCAGGGCAATTAAGCATAATATCCGGAACCCCACCCCGCCAAAGCTACGCTTTGTCTCCCCTCCCCGCCTGCGGGGAGGGGTTGGGGGTGGGGTTCTTTTATTATTATGGGTAATTTGGCAAAGATGACATAACACTAACTTGAAAAAACAAAGCTGTATATTCAAACTTGAAAACTCAGATGTAGTTTCGCTTCATTAACTACCCATTACCTTAGCGTAGCCCATTACGAATTGGTATAAGTTATTTCTTGGTAAAAACAGCCACCTTGTCTTGTCCTTCAGTCATATAAGCGCAAGCCATGTGTGATGAGTTATACGCCCAGCCAACGCGTCCTTGACGATCTATGAGGATGCAACCAGCTTCACCTTTAACCTTAGAAACCAAAGTGTCAATTGCCATCTGTGCGGCTTCTTCTGGGTGTCTGTCTCCAGTCAAGAAATCGACCGCAGTTTTAGCCAAAACCACGGGGATAATTGACTCGCCATCACCTGTTGTTGAGCAACCGCCGAATTTATTATCAGCGTACAAGCCAGAGCCAACAAGGGCAGTGTCACCAACGCGACCTTGTTGCTGCTTCGTAGTACCACCAGTTGAAGTGCCAGCAGCTAGGATGCCGCTAGCATCCAAAGCCACACAGCCTACAGTGTTGGGGCGATCAATAACTTTTTGATCCTCCTTCCACTCCTGCCACTGTTCATCAGTAATCAAGTTTTCTTTTTTACACATTTCGGCTCCAGAGTCTACAGCAAAGCGTTCTGCACCTCGCGCCACTAGTAGCCTGGGTTTGTCATCCATAACCTTCCGTGCAACCGAGATGGGATGACGGATGCCCTGAACTGCTGCAACTGCTCCCCAACTTAATGAGCCTTCCATGATCGCCGCGTCTAACTCCACCTCTCCATCGCTGTTGAGAGTTGCGCCAAGACTGGCGTTAAATGTCTGGTCAGTTTCCAGAACTCGAATAGCTGCTTCAACAGCTTCTGCGGCGCTACCTCCACTGATTAGCACAGCCCAACCAGCTTCTACTGCTGCTGTACAGCCTGCATTGTTGGCTGCAACTTTATCGTCTGTGATGGTTTTTGCTCCACCGTGAACAATGATAGTCGGTGTCATATAATTCCCTTTGATTAGTATGAATTTTGTGGGACTGCAATCGTCTGAACGGGTTCGTCAATTAGTTGCAGCGATCGCATTTTGAAAGTCTCTAAACCCAAGCGCTGACTTGCTGATATAAACACAGCTTCGGGATAATCTTGTTGAACTCTAGCTAAGGTTTCGCTATCTACTTGGTCAACCTTATTAAAAGCAATCAAAGTTTTTTCTGGAATCTCAGGCATTTCTTCGAGTATTTCCAGCACACTTGCAATATGACTTTCCCAAGCTGGATGGGACAAATCTACAACATGAATCATGGCCGAAGCCTCAACTACTTCCTCCAATGTGGCGCGAAACGCATCCAGCAGTGCTGGCGGGAGTTCGTGAATAAACCCTACAGTATCTGTGAGCAAAATCGACCTGCGTTGTTGTGTTTCTGGTTCTGTAATTACTACTTTGCGGGTTGTTGGATCGAGGGTAGCAAATAGTTGGTCTGCTGTATAAACTTCTGCATTAGTTAACACATTTAGCAGAGTAGATTTACCAGCATTAGTATAGCCAACTAATGCCAGAACCGGAATTTCTTGCTGTTGTCGTTGTTGTCTAATGCGGGCGCGATGTGCTTGTAATTGATTTACTTCTTCCTGTAGTTGACCAATTCGCCGTTGAATTGTTCGCCGTTCCGTCTCTAGTTTTGTTTCACCAGGGCCTCGCGTACCAATCCCCGCACCTAATCGAGACATTTCCTGGCCGCGACCGCGCAGCCGAGGTAACATATATTCGAGTTGCGCCAGTTCTACTTGTAATTTACCTTCTTGAGTGCGAGCGCGTTGAGCAAAAATATCTAGAATTACTTCCGTGCGGTCTACAACTCGGATGCCAATTTCCTGTTCTAAGTTGCGGGCTTGAGATGCAGAAATATCTCGGTCAAAAACGATTAGATTAGCTCTTAGTTTTTGAGCCAAAAGGGTGATTTCTCCAATTTTTCCCTTACCGACCACTGTTTGAGGATGGGGGCGATCGCGTTTCTGCCGCATTGTATCAAGTACAATACCCTTAGCGCTTTCCACCAAACGCACTAGTTCTGCAAGCCCATCTTCAAACCGTTGGACAGATACATCTTCTGTCTGCACTCCCACCAGCAGCACCCTGTCTTGATCAGAGACAACTTCTTGAGATAGGAATATTCCATCCCCAGCATCAGCAATTTCTCTCTCCCATTCGTGAACTAGATCATCAAATTCTTGTTCGGTTAAGTCATCCAAACTTAGAGGAGGTGAAATTACCCAAGGACTCTCTCGATCGGGGAAAAGGTAAGTTAGAAAAGCTTCTTTTACTTCGCTATCAGTTGCAATTAATATTACAAGAGCATCTAAGCGCTGACGCATCATTGCAATTAACGATGCTTCATCAGGTGGTTGTGATTTCAATTGAGTAGCAACACAACGGATTCCGCTCAAGCGTTCGGCACTGCGGCGGGGTAATTCTTCAGCCGGAATTTGAGTTTGATTTGGTGTTCCTACAGCAATTCGGATAATTTGCCCACGCCGATTGATATAACAACAAATCGGGTGATGAATTTCTTTACTAATTGCGGCTAAGGCTTGGGCAAATTCCGGCGTAATTAATCTATCTGCTGGTTGATTTTCCTCGTAAAGCCGTTGTAATTGTTTTATTTGGCTAGCTTTTATCCCTTGACTATTGCCATAAATTTTTTGCATATATTAACAGTTGATAATTTGCTTTTTAGCTATCTATCTTA
>NZ_DASQZC010000163.1:0-2676 GCF_035638895.1 Nostoc sp.
AGCTAGATCCCGATAACCGTAATCATCAGCCGCGGAAATGTTGGGTTTCGTTCCTCAACCCCCTTAAGGGTAAAATCCCCGTTACAAAACGAAATTGCGTTAGCAAGGTACGAGCATCATTGCCAATTACTTTAACGTGCATCGCCAATCAAGACAAAGGGCGACCAATAAAAAGGATGGCGATCGTCTGCAATTAGCTTTAACTTAGCTTTTTGCAAAGCTTCACCTTTGGTCATACCCTGCTTGAGATTTTGATAAAATTCAACCATTAATTCCCGAGTTGCTTTATCTTCAACCGCCCACAAACTCGCCATGACAGCTTTAGCACCAGCCCGCTCAAATATATAAGCAACTCCTGCAATTCCTACGTCATTAGAGTTAGTGTCTACAGCAGTTTGACAAGCACTGAGAGTAATCAGTTGTGTGCCTTGTAGCCCTAAAAGAGTAGCATTGGCAATGTCTAAGGTTTTGTCAGCAAATAGTAATGTATTATTTTTTAAATTGACTTGTTTACAATCTTCAGTTTGGAAACAGCCGTGAGTTGCTAAGTGCAAAAAGGAAAAGCGCAATGCTTGGGATCTAAAGTTTTCTAGAGTAGCTTCTTTATTGATATAAACTTCACTGTCTGGCAGTATTTCTTTAATCTTTGTGACTTCTGTCTCTGCACCTGGGAGATTTTGCGGTTCACGGGGTACTGGATTACCAAATGCTAAAACAGCTTGTGGTTTGCGGGGGACGGCATTTTGCACACCTGGAGATTTTAGGGAATTATTAGAAATGCGAGTGAGATAGTTGACAGGATATTTCTGGATCAGAAATTGGTCGGTTTTACTATCGTAAAGAGTCTCAAAAGGTAAATGACGCAGTTGAGCAGTAGCAATAATGCTCAGTTGTTTGGGTGATAAAGCCTTAATTTTGTCTTCTACAGGGCGAATGAGAATATCATAAAGTTTGCTACCTGTTTCAGTGAAGTTAGCATCACTGTCGTCTTGTACCTGTTTTAGGTATTCGGCAACAAGTTTATTAAATTCAGTGGGGTCAATAGATTTTTTAATAACGCTCAACTGACCTTTTGTAAAGATAAAAAAGGCAACGTTATTAGGCATATCTCCCACATTAGTCAGCAATATAGGTTGGACTATAACTGTTCCTGCGGGAATGGAGGATGTCAGGTTTTTAATATCTGCGGGTGTAGTTTCAAATAGTTCTGCCACTTCAGGAAAACGGCGAGAGATATTTTCGGCTTCTGAATAAACTTGTGCTTCTAATTGTCGAATTTTTTGGGGTAGGCTTTCGGATTGATCGCCTTGCAGTTGTTGTCGCAAGGATTCCAATTGTTGATTTTTTGTACTCCAGTCGTCAATGGCTTTTTGTGCTTCTGGGTTGGCAACTTTGGCATTAATGAGGCGAGTATAATCAGCAAGGTCGGCTGTGGTGAATAAGTTAACCCATTCAAAGGCTTGAGCGTATTTCTTTTGATTAATCAGGACATCGACTAAAGCAGTAGCATATACATCGTTTTGCTGTAAAAAGTTTTGGCGATTTTCTCGTTGCAAACCCCGACGCATTTCTAAGCTGATTTTGAGAGATTGCTCTAAATTAGTAATGGCTTCAGTTGGTCGATTTGTACTTTGGAACAATACGCCAATATTACCCAAGGTATTAGCTTCACCAGTGCGATCGCCCACAGCCCGATATAGGGGCAAAGCTTGGTTGTAAAATTCGAGTGCTTTTTGCTTTTCTCCTAAATCGTTGTAGACTACACCGATGTTATTGAGTGTCACGGCTTCACCAGTGCGATCGCCCACAGCCCGTCTCAGAGGTAAAGCTTGATTGTAGAAATCGAGTGCTTTCTGCTTTTGTCCTAAATTGTCGTAGTTATAGCCAAGCCAAACTAGTACGCTTGCTTCAAGTTTTTGGTCTTTGAGTTCTCGCGCAATGGTTAAAGCTTGCTGTAATATTTGTATTGCCTTATGGTGTTCCTGTTGCTGTGTCAGTTGTCTCCCTTGCTCTAGCAGTCTTTCTGCTTCTTGCGATCGCGAGCTTTGAGTTTGTCCCCAGGTGGGTTGAGCCATCAGCATCACTGTTAAAGGCGTTAGATAAAAGCCCACAGCTAAAAGACTGGTAAGAATTTTTTTCATAGAGTAGCGCAGAGGTAGCTGTTTTCAATTAGGTGTTAGCAGAAGCTCTTGTTACAAACTCACGATTTTTTGCTATCAACTTATGATTTTCATTACAAACTCACGATTTTTTGTTACAAACTCACGATTTTTTGCTATAAACTCATGATTTTCGTTACAAACTCACGATTTTTCGTTACAAACTCACGATTTTTTGCTATAAACTCACGATTTTCTGTTACAAACTCACGATTTTTTGCTATAAACTCACGATTTTCGTTACAAACTCACAATTTTTTGTTACAAACTCATGATTTTCGTTAGTAATGTCGAAATAAATAAGAGCGTACAGCTAGTTGTGCGCCCCTACAGAAGGAATAATTCACGATTAATAAGGTTTTGCCAGAATAGTGATCGTTCTTTGTTGCGAATTGAACTGGATTTCATCCACCACATATTGCCGATTTCTCGCCACTGATTGAATACCCCGTAACTGTGCTGTGGAAACTACAGGTGGTTTGAGCTTCAACACCGCTTGACCTTGGGTAGTATTTTT
>NZ_DASQZC010000164.1:0-12122 GCF_035638895.1 Nostoc sp.
CCCTTGTTTGCAGTTTGAAAATTATGTTTGCAGTTTCATTTGCAATTATTGTGGTTTTGAGACCCCCTTTATTTGCAATTAATGTGGTTTCAAAATCGCCTTGTTTGCAGTTTTATCGCTGGATGTTTGCAGTTCGCTACAGTTAGTAAAGCGATCGTCCTTAATGGCGTTAGGAACCACTAATATGTCATCTGGTTGAAGAATGGCATGGGAGCAAAAAGCCCAGTCTCTGGGTGTTTCCCTAGCTTTTAGTCCAACCTTAGATTTAAACCATTGGCGATCGGCATCAACTAAGCTAATTAAAGCTATTGGAGTCTTACAAATGTAAGCAGCAAGAGCAGTTAAGTCATCAAATGCTTCTTCAGGTAAGGTATCCAAAATATTGTAGCCCGCCAATACTTTGAGCCTTTCTACTTCATTCTTAGGTAGAGGAACAGCTTGCGTTTTCACAGATGAGTGTCTAAACCTTAGCCACGAAAGTCTGGTACGCTGGAAATTTTGCAACAATCGCAGGACTACCTTTCCAGCATAAAGGCTGCGTGATAGAAACATCTCTGCAACGAAAATCAACATTCGGTTGAATATACAGAAATATTGTATTATGTGATGTTCTTCATGGCTTTGGTTTGCTCTATTGTTCATGTCACCCTAACTTTCACTGTGCAAATTCCCTGAGTATTTAGATGCTTACAAGGTTTTTGCCCAAAGCCAGGTTGAAAATAATCAATATAAACTAAAAATTATCAAAACTTATTATACTGTCAAATTCCTAGTTAAAAGTTGATTTTTTGATACTACTATTTTATGTATATCCACATAAACTCCGAGGAACTGCTTCCAACTCTCGAAAGGTTAAAGGGGATCTAAAAATGCTTAAAGTCACAGCGAAACACTTTTAAAACAAGCTTTAAGGGAACTTAAAAGCTGGCTTTAAATATCTTGCGATTACTAACTATTTTTTTCTTTGGACGAATAAGAAGTGGTTTACAGAAAATCCAAGTGAACCACTTCTTATTTATCTAAAGTCGAATAAAAAAGTAAGAAATTATGAGTGTTCCAAATGTTCCTAATTGGAAATAATTTCAAAAGTGAACCTACGCTCCTAACGAACGATCAAGCCTGACAACATACACCGCTTACGCGAATTTAGAAGATGAGGAGTAGGGAGTTATCCCGTCCTGTTACCAAAAATGGCATATCCCTTTGTGAAACTCTATAGCGATGCCTGCGGTGTTCTCGTTGCGATCACTCTGTCAAAACTTAATAAAATAAGTATTTGTTGGTAGGCTTTGGGGGATTCCTGAATTTGTAGACAAATCATTAACTTTACCTGTTTTGATCACAGCAAACTTACTATTAAATAGCAAGACTTCACCATTACCAGGCGTTATCCAAGCTTTGCGACTCTTGAGATCATTCGGAAAAACTAAAAAACTTGCATCGCCACGGTAAGGTGGAATCAGTTTACCTAAAAATGTTTGGCTATCTCTATTGGGAATTGCGTAAGCAGCACTAGAACCAACAAAAATATCAGTGCCATTTGAGTAAATAGTTTTAGGGAAATTGCTATTGCCATCTCCCAATCCTCCTGTTGAAGGAAGTCTTGTAATACTTAGTTGCCCGCGTTCAACAGAGAATGAGGTTAAATCAACAACTCCTGTGTAAACTTTTGTCTCATCACGAGTTTGGGCAGCATTAGTATATTTATCTGTAGTAATCAAAGTTTCTGTTAAGAGGTCTTTACCATTCCACCTAAAGATTGAATTACCCCCATAGACAGAACCAAGTACGTAGAGTTTATCCCCAGAAATGTGTAATTTGTTGAGTCGGGTATCTGCCATGTTGTCAACAAGACTGGCAGGACTGTAACCCCAAAGCTTACCTTGGTTCTTTCCTAGCAAATTTGGCAAGCCAAATATACTTGTGCCATTAAAACCCATTCGGTAAAGAAAAGCAATTTGTACTGGAATGCCTGACCGCTTTTGTTGCTGAAAACCACTAACGTAGAGATACTTATTTTTGTACTCAAAATCCATTACCTCTGTTACTTCAAAGCTACGTTTAGCTTTGAAGTTGAGGCTGGTATCATATATTGATAGAGTATTTACAGACTGGTGAACAATCAAGCCATCTAAAAACTTAACTCTTGTTCTTGATGATACAGGGCTGTTAACTATTTTTTGGGTAGTTCCATCAGTTTTTATTTTTACTAATCCTGTTGGAACAGCGAGAACATAAGTCTTACCGTCAATAGCTACACAGTCACGAGCATCCTGATAAGAGTTTGGAATTAGTTTTTTCCTCCCATCAGCTTCTACTTCCCATACACCCTCAGTATTAATAACTGCAACTTTGCTGCCGTTGACACAAGCCGCTATTGGAGATGCAATATTAAGATATGTGGCGATCGCGGGGCTAGAATAACTAAACATTGTTATCTCTCTATCTTTTTATTGTTGTTTGATTTAACCTCACATCACTATAGGCCACGTAATAAAAAGCTTCCATAATCTGTACCTGGTTTCTACAGATCATCTCAAAACTACCTTCACTTCCATAAACCTTTTGCTCCCACTTGCCGCCCATTCTACCAAACGCACTGCTTCCAGTCGGCTTTGTCCCTAATCTGACTTTTCCCGTTAAGTCTCTTTTGCAAGCTGCCAGCCCTCACAGAGGGAGATTTAGCTTTTAAAATCCGAAGCTCAAGGGGATTAAGAATCTCAATGGCAGGGGCGGAAGGCTGGGTGCGGTGTAGATAAGTTAACTGCAAAAGCTCAACAGCAATTACGCTCAAAAAACCAATTAAGGTCTTCATACCTTCAGCAGCAAGTCTGTATCTTTCTACCTGAGAGCCTGACTTGAAAATTTTGTGATCCTCTTCTACTCTCCAACGGTAAGAATACCAACGTAAAATTGTAGAAGCTGTTTGGATATCTGCGACAACTTCTGTGGTTAGCAACATCCATTCTATAGGGGTTTCACCTTCTGGGCAATCAAATTCCGTGGCATAAACGAACGGCGTATACCAGTAGAGGCTCACGGTTATCAAAACGATAGGGGGTACGAAGATTGACACAACAAAAACGTACAGCTAGCTTTGCTTTACGGGCAAAACGCTTGCCTGTCTGAGGTAATGCAACTTCCTGTGGCAGACTGATAGGTTGTGCTTCTAATTTAGACCAGAGCCGTTCACTGTCAGAATCTAAACTGCGGTTATCAGGTCTTTATATCTGTTTTAGAAGACAGATACTAAATTAATTCCAACTTGTGAAGTTTGGGAATTGTATACTTTATTATATATTATTGACTGGATACTATTTATGAGTTCTATAACTCTTCACGAAATCTTACTATGAAATTAATGCTGAAAGACTACTTTAACCCAAATCAAGCGCGAATTTTCACTGTTTTGATTTTGACTGGAATTTTATCTGTTGCTAGTGATTTAACATTTATCAAAGGTGCTACGGGCGCTACTCGAAACTTATCGCTAGAAACAAGCAATAAAGTTCTAAATGACAAAGAAAACTGGATTTATCATACCAATAGTAACGAGCGATCGCTACGTTTAGCTTCGGCAAACACTCCCTCAAATAATCGGTCAAATAAATTACCCGCATCTGTAAGAAATGCTGTTTTGCAAGCCGCCTCCAAACGTTTGCAACAGCCAATTTCTCAGCTAACAATCATTGAGTTTCAACAGCAAACTTGGAAAGATGGCTGTTTAGAATTAGCTAATGCTGATGAATTCTGTACCCAAGCTTTGGTACCAGGTTGGCGGGTGGTTGTAGGCATTGGTGAACAAACCTTGGTTTATCATACCAATCAAACAGGTTCCGCACTCAGGCTAAATGAAAAGGCTAGCTCAATTCCGCTGGCCCCTGTGAAAATTCCAGTCAGCCAGTTACCACCACCATTAGCTGGACATGTAGTATTTCGGCAAATTTCCAGTGGTGGTATTACTGGCAGAACTTACGAGACTGTTTTACTCAAAGATGGACAACTAATTCGGGTGCGGATTGGTGATGCTAATGATTCTGAGCGTAGTGTTCGCCGCGTTTCTGTGCAACGGGTGCAACAATTTGTGCGATCGCTAGAACGTTTTAAATTTAGTAAATTCAAAAATCTGAGTTACCCAGCTCCTAGCGGTGCTGCTGATTATATCGGCTACACTCTTACCAGTCAAGAGGGTACAGTTGAGTACAACGATATTTCTCGAAATAACCTGCCAAAGAATTTACAAGCAGCAGTCAAAGCCTGGAATGATCTCATAGCCAGCGCCCAATAATAAGGGACTGGCAAATAAAAAAATATTCCATCCCTGCGGGACTCTACGCGTAGCAAGATCCCCAAACGGTAAGCTTTTAGGGCAGGGGAGGAAAAATCGTTTTGATTCCAAAAATTGGATAATTTATTTTTTGAAGTTCCCATAAACTTCAGCGATCGTTTCGATTGTAAGCGATTACAATCGAAACGATCGCTATTTATGCTGATTGTTGATAATTGGATGATGTTTTTAGCAAATGATAAAAAGGTTTGTCAAGTGGTGTGTTGAGTTTGCTTCTTGGTTGAATATTCGCCAAAACAGAAAATCTCTTTTGTTTACCGTTATAGGTATCTTGAGTGTAGTTGCTACGGTGATGCTATCGTTCCCCTTGAACGCTCAAATTAATCTGCCGCGAACGCCAGCATCTGAGTTAAGGGGGGTGTGGTTAACAAATATTGATAGTGATGTATTATTTGAGCGCGATCGCCTCAAGGGATCTTTGCAACGCCTTGACGAACTCAATTTTAACACCATATATCCGGCGGTTTGGAATTGGGGATATACATTGTATCCTAGCAAAGTTGCAGCCAAAGTTATTGGGCGATCGCTCGATCCCACGCCAGGACTCAAAGGGCGAGATATCCTCAAAGAAATTGTCGATGTGGGACATCAAAAAGGGTTAACAGTGATTCCCTGGTTTGAATTTGGCTTCATGGCACCAGCAGATTCTCTATTAGCTAAAAATCGTCCCCAATGGCTCACTAGTAAGAGTGATGGAACTCGGATTCTCAAAGAAGGGACACATAATCGCGTTTGGCTAAATCCCTTTCGCCCAGAAGTACAACAGTTTATCCAAGATTTAATCGTTGAAATTGTCAGAAACTACAATGTTGATGGTATTCAATTTGATGACCATTTTGGCTTACCATCAGAATTAGGATACGATGCTTATACAGTGGCACTTTACAAGAAAGAACACCGTGGGAAAGCTCCCTCTAAAAACTTCAAAGATCCAGAATGGGTGCGCTGGAGAGCTAACAAAATCACCGGGTTCATGAAGCGGGTGTTTACAGCCATTAAAGCTACTAAAAAAAATTGCCTGGTTTCTGTTGCTCCTAATCCTCAACGTTTTTCCTACGACTTCTTTTTAGCAGACTGGCAGAAATGGGAAAGGATGGGAATTATTGAAGACTTAGTTTTGCAGATATACCGTGATGATTTGAATGTTTTTGTTAGGGAATTAGATTATCCAGAAGTGAAAGCGGCAAAGAGGCATATTCCTGTGAGTGTGGGCATTTTGGCTGGGTTGAAAAACCGATCTATACCGATGCAGCAGATTGAAACACAAGTGCAAAAAGTACGCGATCGCAATTTTGCCGGAGTCTCTTTCTTTTTCTATGAAACCCTCTGGAACATGAGCAAAGAAAAGCCTCAAGAGCGTCAAACTGCCTTCCAGAAAATTTTCCCCACACCAACGGCTTACCCCAATTTGCTAGCAGGCTGGAAACCATAAGAAAGGATGAAGGATGAAAGTTAATACTTTATCCTTCACACTTCTACTCGTCAATCAGACTGCTCCGGTTTTGCGCTCAATCCCCGTTACAAAACTGAATTACGAATTACGAATTACGAATTACGAATTATTTTAACTAGCTTGCTGTCCAAACCGTGTCTGTAAATCAGCCTCCGCTTCCTCAATTGTCATCGGAACCTGTTTTGGAGATTGAGCGCGTCTTCTGTCGATGTAGATATGGAATGCTTCATCGTCGTTGCGATGCTCCAAAATATAAGTTTTTAGCTGCTCTAAAGGCATTTGTTGAAAGTTAGGTTTTGTCATAACCAAAGAATTTCTCTAGTTGGTGTTACCTCAGCTTCGATTGAATTATTCGCCAAGATATAAACATTTTTGGTGCGCTCGTCTAATCTTACAAGGTCTATTCCTTTATAAACTCTGGTAAGTTGAGCGCACACCCGAATTGCGGATATTGCTTGTTTGGGTGTAGGCTCCATAAACACTATCCTATTCCCAAACGCCCAGCCAAACCGGGAGTTAAGGGTAGAAGCGTGGTAATCATCAAGAATAGAGCCAAAAGCCCTAAAGCGGCTCTAGCATCATCGGGTTCAGTGACTTCATTCAAGCTGGGGCGTTCTTGATCCCGTTGCAAGAAGAAAATCACGATCGCCCAGTACATGGCAAGAGTGTTACCGAGAGACACTAGCGCTAGTAAAATTAAAGTTGCTACTGTTGCTCGTCCTGCGGTTTTGCGTCCATAAATCGCCTGAACAATGCGCCCACCATCGAGTTGTCCGGCTGGCATTAAGTTCAAAGCGTTAATTACTAACCCCAGCCAACCAATTATCACTAAGGGATGAACACTTACCAGGGATGACTGCAACGCCGAACCGAGGACAACTCGCGCCAAACTTCCCACCAAAATCGACCCTTGGAAAAACTGATTTGGCAATTGAAATAAACTACCTGGGCGGGAAAGCACCAAGCCCGTCACCAGCATTAACAAAGAAACAATACCACCTGCGGCTGGCCCTGCCAAGGCGATATCAAATAATACCTTGCGGTTGGGCAACAGAGATTCAAAGCGGGTAATTGCACCAAAGGAACCAATTTGCACAGCCGGCAGAAAGAAAGGCCAGCTAAGGCGGATTTGGTGACGCCGAGCAAGTAACCAATGACCGATTTCGTGAGCTACTAAAATTGCAAATATCCCAGCACCTATGGGCAAAGCTTCTTGAAACCGCCCTGGATTGTCAAAGAAATCAAAATTCAGCAATAATCCCGCAGCTTCTAAACTTGTGGCAATGGTCGCTATCAACAGAATACCTGCAAAAGCTTTTTGCGATAACAACATCGGCCGGGGATCATTGCGGCTGGGTAGGACGATTACCACTGGTTTGTCGTCTGTATTTTCCACTAAAAAGAGGCGATATTGATCGCCAAGGCGTTGCCGTAAACTTGCAGTTAAACGGTTGTGAGTCTCTTCTGGTTCTCCCCGCAAATTACCTTTGAAAATGGCTCCATCTTGGTAAGCGATCGTTTCTGTAGCAAAAAACGTATCGATACCGAAAATACCTTTAACTACATTCAAGTCTTCTTCTGGTATCGGTGGGATCTCCGGTTTCAATTCTGCTACTTTTGGTTGTGGGGAATTTGCTTCAAGCAAGGAAGCCGCAGCGAGTCTTTCTGTGGCGCGTTGCTTGAGGATGGCATCTTGCCCAGCTGCGCGTAACTGTCTGCCCAAGTAGACGTACAATCCGGCGGAAGTCACCACCAAGAATAATATACCCGCTATATTGATGTAAATCCCTGCGGCAAACAATCCAAAAAACAGGAGCCAGGGAGTCATCAACACCACCGACTGTAACCAGGCTAAGATTCCCAGTTTACCAAAAGGTCTGGCGCGATAAAAGCCCCAGCCCAAAATGCCTAAAGCTACCAGTAGGATTGCTGCCAGGATAGAAGTTTCTGATAAAGTAAACATCTCCAAACCTTTGCTATTGAGACTAAGCCAGAACAAGTCCGGTATTGCAGATACACTTATTAATGTATAACGCCGCCTGTAATCTGCCCAAATTATCCCCCTTTGAGTGGACATAGCCCAACCCAGACATTGGGGAAGTCGAACTTGCAATAGCTCTTATAGCAGATTTTGGCTTGATGCATTAGTAGGTTTTAAAGGTAAGAGAGCATTTATAAAGTAAATCAAAAGTTAGGGTGTGTTACGGCTTTCCTAACGCACCAGCTTTTGAGCAAGTGGAAAAAAGAGCGATCGCATAATATATCAATCGCTCTCTTACTCAATAATTAATTTGTTCAAACTGTATTTGAGCGAAGTAGTCTTCTAAGTCCAATAAAGAACTTCAGCATTTGGAAAGCGCCTACTAATCTCACTCTCAAAAAAGCTACGCAACGCCTTCATTGTGTCCTTCTCGTAAACGTACTTCGTCCCACCAAACTTATTACGCTTGACGCTGCGTTTTGCCTCATCCATCTCTAATTTTGATTGCGGATACCAAGTTTGTAACACTTCTTTTGACCCTGGTGTGAACCGATGCGAGATTAACTCAAAGGTAAGGTTACAGTCAAAATCCAGTGCCTCGTTTATCTGGTCAAACAAAGAACTATAGTGCATCTGCCAATCGTCTATCGGCATAATTGGCGCTATCACCAAGCCTACTGGATAACCGCCACCGCCACGCTCTTGTGGTAGCGCCAACCGTCGCAACGCATTCAGTCTGGATGCTACGGATGCTGTGCCACCTTCAAACTTACCAGAAATCGGTGCTGCATTAACACTTATCCGACAGCGAGTATGCCCATTGTGTGGTAATTCGAGCAATCCATCCACAGCATCGAACTTCGATACCCAACGTAGATGTGCATTGGTACGAGTGCCAAAGTAACGGATACATTCAGCAAGACTTCCAGTTAAATGCTCAATACCCAATGGATCTGTGTAACAGCTAACTTCATAACTTGTGGTTTTTCCCTGTTGCTCGTAGTTCGCTAAGTTCTCTAATATCTGCGGTAGGTTAGCAAAAACGCGAATGACAGGTGGCCCCGATAAACTACCCGCTAGGTAGCAGTATTGACAGTGAGCCGGACAACCTTCGGCAAGGTGAAACTGCCAATCCGCAGAAGGTGGGATTGGACTCAGCTTAAAAGAACTGGGTGGTGCAGTAACCACCGCTAAGGTACGCTTGGCGATGTTGTAAGTATCCCGCTCAGATTCACCGCGCAGTCCCTTCAGGCGGTTCTGTGATAGTTCTTCTATTGGTAAGTTGAGTGACTGCACACGTTTAAGAATCTGCTGCCCCCAATCTTCATCTAGGGCAGCAGGTGTAAACAGTACCCGTTCAGGTATCCACAACCTTGGTGATCTTGTTTGTGTATCTGATACTGAAACTTGGTCTGTAATGGTATTCAGCAATATCTTTCTCCGTTATTTAGTTTGCTGACTTCTGCAATTAATTTTCAAGGACTTGTTTAATTCGTCGTTCTAACAAATCAAGATCCAAACTACCTTCATCACGGTTAATTCGACGCACAGTAGAATTAACATTGGCTAAATTAACCAATAAATCTTGAAGAATTTCTTGCTGCTGACGGGCTTGGGTAACTTCGCGTGGTTCCTGTACCAAATCACGGATGATGGTATCTTCAGCGCGAGAGGCGATAATTGGATCGTTTTGCCCTTGAACGTGAACAAAGGTTCGTCGCCCAGGGCCTCGCTCCTCTTCTATTGGTATAACTGCTGTCACTTGGTCAGAACGCACATATTTACCAAATCCCAAATGGACTAGTTCTGATGAGAGGATTTTCATATAATTGAAGCGTTATTTTTATGTCTTACTTATATTGTAAAATCTAGAAAAGTGACTTGAAGCCATAGAGCATACGGGTTATACCCAATTCAAGGTAGTAGTTTCCTTGTACAGTTACGGCAATGCCATGTCCCTACCCAATACCTAATCAATTGATGACAAAATCAAATAAATTATGAGCCATTTCCAATTTAGAACAAGGTGCGATCGCTACTTGCCGTCCTTGATTATCTAAAAATATTGCTTGATTATTATCACTCCCAAAACCACTATCAGGTTGATCGATGGGATTGGCAACAATCGCATCTAATTTTTTACTCTGTAACTTTTCTAATGCTGGCTTGACAATATCTCCAGTTTGTGCTGCAAAACCAATTAATATTTGATGCGGCTGTTTAAGTTTTGCTAATTGGGCGACTATATCGGGTACAGGTTCCAGAGGTAAAGCTTGGGGGAGCGATCGCTTGGGTAATTTCTCTGTACTATAATCTCGTGGCTTCACATCTGCAACGGCTGCTGACATGACAATTACATCAGCGTTGGGTAAACATTCCAGCATGGCCTGCTGCATTTGCTCGGCACTAATAATAGGAATTGCTTGCACTCCTAATGGTACATCCCAATTAGCTGGGCCATGTACTAGGGTGACACTTGCCCCTCGGTGAAGTGCGGCTTGCGCTAAAGCTAATCCCATTTTACCTGTGGAAGGATTACCAATAAACCTTACTGGGTCAAGATACTCTCGCGTTCCCCCAGCGCTAATTAACACTCGTTTCCCTACTAAATCTCGTTTGCCTTGAGTGTGTAACAGCGATTGGATATGAGCCAAAATTTCTGGAGGTTCTGCTAATCTACCAGCACCGATGCGATCGCACGCTAATAATCCTGATGCTGTATTCATCCCATGATATCGGCTATCGATCAATAGCTGTTGCCAATTTCGCTGCACTGCTAACTGTTCCCACATATCCGTATTCATTGCGGGTGCTAACAGCACGGGACAAGTAGAAGCCAGCACGGTATTTGTGAGTAAATTATCCGCCATCCCGTAGGCTAGCTTTGCTAATGTATTAGCTGTTAAGGGGGCAATTACCATAACATCTGCCCATTCACCCAACTCAATATGCAAAGGACGAGAGTGAGTTGGTTGCCAAAAATCATCATCTGTGTAGGCGGGATGACGAGATAGGGTGGCTATTGTCAGAGGCGTGATAAATTCTTGCGCCGAACGGGTAAGGATAACTCGAACCTCCACCCCAGTTTTAAACAGCGTCGAAACTAGTGCACAAATTTTGTAGGCGGCGATACCGCCACCTACAGCAATTAGAACCTTGTTCAACTTTGGATTAGGCATGATAAAAAGTTAGGAGTAAGTAGTTACAAAAATTAGTACTAAATAGTTAGAACTCCTAACTCCTAACTCTCAACTACGCTTCATCGTAAGGTTCCAAATCTAAGAGGTAGATATAGGGTTCAACTAACTCTGGGCGCTGAAATGCGATCGCTCGCAATAAATGCCAATCATTTAAACCCTCAAAAGCATTACTATAATTATCTAGCTCCAGACGTGTAGCTAGTTCTTCTACTTCTGCCACAGTCATGGCAGCAATTTCTTTCCTGGAAATGCTTAGAGTTGTCATAATGCTCGCCCCTCCCTTATGCAGCACTCGCCTTCAGCATGGGTTAAGTTGCGCTGAACGCAGCCACCCAATATATATTACTCATTAGAAGTCATTAATTTCGTGAAAATTGTCAGAATTTGTACCAGAATTTATAAAAAATTCGTAATCCTGATTAAGGAATTGTATTTACAACAAAATTTCGTAGCACCTCTAACGTTTGTGGGTTTATTTCATGCCCCATGTCAAATTCGTGGTATTCTACCGGCACCTTTAGAGACTTGAGGGTTTCTCGTGCCTTCACAGCAGCTTGTAGGGGCACAACTTCATCATATCTCCCGTGGCTGATTAAAGTCGGTGGAATCCCTTTTTGGTCGGCGGTTACTGCATCAGGATGTAAATACCCACTCATGACAACTAAACCTGCTAGAGGCAACTTTGAGCCGACATCTAAAGTCATTGCCCCGCCTTGAGAAAATCCACTTAAAATGGTGCGTGATAAAGGTACGGCAGTGGTACTTTCTAAAGATTGCAAAAAATCTATTAGCAGTTGCCGACTTTCTGCCAATCCTTGATACATATTCTCCACCCGTAGGTCATACCATGCCCTCCCTACTGGAGAATAGGGATAAGGATAAGGTGCGTTGGGTAATACAAATTGGTAATTGGGTAAGTTGAGCAAGGGTAACAAAGATGCTACATCCTCAGCATTAGCACCCCAACCATGCAAGGTGACAATTAAGCCTGCGGGGGGTTGAGAATCTCTCTTAACGGTGATAGCTTGTAAAGACAGAGGTTTACTCCTAAAATTCTACTCTTCTAATAAATCCTATCTCTTCAAGCAGACTTAGTATTTAGTGGCATTTGCTGCTTACTCAAATAATGCCTACATCGTC
>NZ_DASQZC010000165.1:0-2300 GCF_035638895.1 Nostoc sp.
GGAGATGTCTATTATGCGATCGCTGTGCATCTATTAGCAAAGAGAATACCGGAGTATGATAAGGACACTAAAATTTCTGCTCAGTAACCAGTTGAAGCGCTCCAAAGGCATCCAGCAAGTTGATGGTTTTACGCTAATTGAATTGTTGGTAGCCATGATCATGGCATTCCTCATCATCACACCGTTGCTAGGCTTCATGATCAATATTCTGAACACAGATCGGCAGGAGCAAGCCAAGGCAAATTCCGAGCAAGAAATTCAAGCTGCGCTGGATTACATTGCCCGTGATTTACAGCAGGCCATCTATATTTATGATGCTACTGGAGTTGGTTGTCTAACCGGTACTGCTGATACTATTACTTGCCCCAATGCAGGTACAACTGGGAATCAACTACCTAGCCCAACTGCAACAGATAGAGTTCCTATCCTTGTTTTTTGGAAGCGAGAATTAGTTAGTCAAACAATTACAATTACAACAACTCCAAGCACCCAAAAAGATGATACTTATGTTTACTCATTGGTCGCCTACTATTTAATTAAAGACGCTACTTCTAGTGCTACTTGGTCTAATGCAGCCCGTATCGCCCGATGGCAAATTAGAGACGGTGTACCAGATCCCAGCAGTACAGAAACATGTGGCAAATATCTAACCGGTCAGTGTCCTAGTCCAGGCTTTGCTTTATTTAAGCTTGATGGAATAGGTACGATAACACAAAAGATGAATGCTTGGACAAAAGCTACAGCAAGTTATACTGCTGATACCACAGTACTTGTTGACTTCATTGATCAAACAAAAACTGACGACGTACCAGAAACGCCATCTATAACATGTCCTCCTAACTCTGCTAACAACACATGGTCAAAGGTTCCACCAAACACAGCTACTTTCAATACTCGTGATACGTATAAAATGACTGGTTTTTATAGCTGTATTGATAGAGTTAACACTACAGCACAAGTATTTTTACGCGGCAATGCACTTGCTCGTATCGAAACTGACTCAAATAGAATAAAATACGCTGATAGCAAAAAAACTTATTTTCCGACTGCAAGCATACGAGTACAGGGACGCGGATACTTATTTACCAAGTAAATGCTGGAATTCAAAGCATTAGTCAATGGCAGCTAATTATGGGAAAGTTAAGTTTGAGATTATTGCAACTAATCCACAGGAATGCAAAAAGCAA
The DNA here is from genome assembly GCF_035638895.1 of Nostoc sp. GTDB lineage: Bacteria > Cyanobacteriota > Cyanobacteriia > Cyanobacteriales > Nostocaceae > Nostoc. The sequence goes on from NZ_DASQZC010000165.1 coordinate 1,188, forward strand.
GCAGCCATGTTTAGTTAACAACCTGCACTACGCTTCTGGATACACCCAACAGGATGCTGGTTTTAGCTTGCTAGAATTAATTGTAGTAATGGTGATGATAGGAATTCTATCTGCGATCGCAGCTCCTGGTTGGCTTGCCTTTGTAAATCGGCAGCGAGTAAATAAAGCGAATGATGCAGTTTTAGCTGCGCTACAAGAAGCACAGCGCGAAGCTAAAAAGACAAAACTTAGCTACAGTGTTAGTTTTAAAAACGAAAACGGCGTTCCCAAGCTTCTCATTCATGAGGGTGCTATTACACCGGCTTCGGATGTTGTGTGGAAGCCTTTAGGCGAGGATATGGTGTCTAATCCAGGGCAAGTTCTACTGTATACTAATATTTCTACTTCTAATACAAAAAATGCTACTGGTGAAATAGTTGAGACTGCGCCAGGAATCGGCACTATTACTTTCGACTACATGGGTATATTGGCAAATAAGTCTAGCGGTACTGTTGCCGATACATGTTTAAAAGTGATGGTAGCTGCGCCCAAAACAGGAACCACTGAGGCTAGTGCATTGAAACGCTACATCATAGTGCAAACTCTCCTTGGAGGAATGCGAACAGCGAAAGACCCTGCGTGCAGCAATAATTAAATAATTTTTTTGTAGCGAAACTTCATAAAAATTCAATATAAATACGGTACAGAAAACTGCACTTTGGGAGCAAAATTGTAACATCCAGTGCAGTTTTCTGATTTTAAATACCTGAAAAATCGTTTTAATAAAATATAATTTTAGGAAAATGACTGAAAACCTTGACTTTACTGTAGCTATCCCAACTTATAACGGTGAAAGTCGTTTGCCTGAACTACTGGAGCGTCTACAAAACCAAATTCACACCGAAAATTTATATTGGGAAATTATAGTTGTAGACAACAACAGCACTGATAACACAGCTAAAGTTGTTCAAAAAACTCAACAAAATTGGCAGTGTCCTTATCCACTAAAGTACTTCTTTGAAACGAAACAGGGAGCAGCATACGCTAGACAAAGAGCAATTGAAGAAGCTAAAGGCAGATTTATAGGTTTTCTCGATGATGACAATTACCCAACATCCACCTGGGTAGCAGCAG
>NZ_DASQZC010000166.1:0-36263 GCF_035638895.1 Nostoc sp.
GGACAAGGGGACAAGGGGACAAGGGGAGGAATTCAGATGGGGATTCAGACCCCACCTGATTTAAGTCCACCAAAAAGTGGTGGGGGTCTTAAACCCTTGGGCGTTGCCGCACGACTTGGAAATGGGGAGACAATTCCCCAAATCTCCTTGTCTCCCCATCCCCAAGTCCTCTTTGATAACTAATGCCCAATACCCAATCCCCAATGCCCTACTCACAAGTCAGCACTATATTTGCGTCCTCGCCACTCGCGTGGCTTGTGGAATGCAGACAAGAAGATTCGCAGCACAGCTAAGGGATCAGCAAAAGGGGAAAGCCAGAATAACCAACCACCTTTTGCGCTTTTGCGATCGTAAGAAGGTGCGATCGCAATTAGCATAGCAAAGCGAATCACCACCAAAAATAAATTTAGTCCCAGCAGAAGAAGTGGGGGAGTGGGTAACGCGATTAATCCCGTTTGTAGCGAGTACGAGAGTGGGGGAGAAATCAACAAAAAAGTAAGGACTATTAAAAGAGGTAGACCTTGCACAGATGTGAGTAGCCATAAATCTCCCCACAACTGCGAACGAGAAGTTGCATCTTTGAGATCAAGACTCCGCCCCCATTCCTTCCACGTCTCCATCGCCCCTTCATACATCCGTACTTTCAGCACCTTTGCGCCATCTAAAAAGCCTACCTTATACCCTTTAATAGCAATATTTCGCGCCAAAGTGACATCATCACAAAAAGAACTACTCGCACTGCTATAGCCACCCACAGCAGCTAAAACGGAGCGGCGACACAAAAAACACTGCCCATTTGCCATCACCCGTTCTGGCTGCTCTGTATTGATCCCAGCCGGGTCAAATCGGTAAAGCAGAGTCATCAACAAAGCCGGTTGTAGCCAGCACTCTCCCGGATATTTGAGGATAAACTGGGGTGAAAGGGAAACGAGATCATAGCCCTGTGCTTCGGCTGTCTTCACCAAACCAGCAACCAAACCAGGATGCGGTTGAATATCAGCATCCAGCCCCAGAAACCACTGACTACCCTCAGAGCTAAATAGAAAGCCGTTATGCAACGCCCAAGGACGCCCCACCCAACCAGGGGGCAAGGGGTCATCTGTCATCACGCGAAAGCGCGGATCTTTCTGCTGTGTCGCTTTTACCAAGTCCGGTGTACCATCAACAGACTTGCTGTCTACAACAATAATTTCCCGAACTTCGTAGCTTTGATGACTTAAACCAGCTAACAACGGGCTAATGCGAAGCGCCTCGTTCAGCGTGGGAACGACGACACTAACCTTACCCAAAAGCTCCAGTGTCGGCTGTTGCGGTTCTATTGGAGGAAGCCGTCTTGGCCCCTTTAGCAGGCGCGAAAATAGAATCGCCGTTGCTGGTACTTGGATAAGTAGCAATAAAAGGGAAATGGCGCTTTCTACTATCAAAGCGTTGTCATTAGTCATTAGTCATTAGTCATTAGTCATTAGTCATTGAAAAAGGCAGAGGGGTGGGGTTTTGCTCTTGCAGAGGGGAAAATTCTTCTTCCTTGCTCCCTCATCCCTATTCCCCACTCCCCACTCCCTAACTTATCGGCTTATTTCAAGGCAACTTTAACGCTTCTTGCCACCGAGACTTCCTTGTTTGCTGGTTCAACAACAACTGGAATAGGAGTGGTTGAACTGCTTAACCACAGAGCCACGGCGGGAACTACACCAAGGAATAAACCGAGCAACACTGGGATTGAGAACCCAGCGGCCAAGCTTAGTCCGGCGGCAAAGGCAAAGTTAGTTAAATAAACGACTAAGGGTAGATTAAGTTGCGATCGCTCTAATTTAATCGAAGCGTTTCTCCACAACAATCCTGCCACAGTCATAAACAGGGCACTAGTACCAAACCAACCTGCATAGTTCTGGTAAGGTGTGCCAAAGAAAGCTCCTGGCTGTTCCCAATACCAAAAAGGCAGAGAAGTTTGACTCATAGCTGGCTCAAGGGCAAAATCCCAGCAAGTGAAGAGTAAAGCACCAACGGCTATAGCCGCAATATGGCGTCCCCAACTAGGTTTTTGTGCCACTTGCAAACCAGTTCTCGCAATTAAATAAGACGACAGCCCAACATAGAACCAAGATAAAGGAATTGTGAAAGGAACTAGCCCCGCAATCTTATAACCCAAGCCACTTAAGTAGCTATAATCACCAAATGGAAAACCCGTGCTGGTTCCCAGTAGTTCACTACCCAAGGAGATAAACATAGCCGGCAGCATAAATGCCAGCCAAGTTCCTAATCCCAGCGTTCGGTAGGCATAAATAGAGACAGCTATTGTCCCTAAGATGATATCAACTACACCGCCACCTGCCATACTTAACTGTACGGCAGTTTCTCCAACCTGCGATAAGTTGAAAAGTATTTCGGCATTAGGTACGACCAGTAGCATCCCTACCAGTCCAAAGGCTTTTGACACGATATGACCAATGAGGCATACGCGTTCAGCAATAATAAGTTGTCTCATGATAATTCCTTAACAAGATGTGACACGCGGCTACTCGGCTGCTAACAGTTTACAAATGTTTAACAACATATTTAAATACTTTGTACCGCAATTCTCTACAAACTTGTTTGGCTTTTTTAGGAAGAGCATAACAGCCTACTGATTGAAGCTATAAGAAAAAAATATGATGATAAACTTACTATTCTAAGCTATATAGTCAAAATCTATATAATTTCATCTGTAAAAACTTCTGGTTTGTTGTCCCACTGATACACGTATGATGAACAACTCCTTCCATACAGGTATCTCCTTGAGGCAGGACAAGCATCAGAGATTAAGAAAGCCCTACATACAGTAAGTGTGAAGAATGACACATTTATCCTAAAAAATCACGGCAGTGGCTACTAGGTATACCGTAATCTAGAGGTTGTCGATGAACAACTTCTAACTTAATGACTAACAGACGGGAATTTTTCAAAGGGGTGGCAGCGCTTTCTGGCTTATCTTTAGCTGGTTGTGGCTGGAGGCTAGCTGAAGTCCGTGCTAATTCTAATACTTCGGGTCAACGTGACCAACTTTATATCTTTACCTGGACGCAATATACTGACAACCAATTATTGAAAACCTTTAGCACCCAAACCGGGATGAAAGTGCTAGCGGATGTGTATGATTCCAATGATGTCATGCTGGCTAAATTACAAGCTGGAGGCGGTGGTACTTACAGCATCATCTACCCATCCGATTACATGGTGCAGAAGATGGTAAACAAAGGTTTATTAACAGAAATAGATCACGATCGCTTAATCGGTTTAGAGAATTTATTCCCCCGATTTCAGAATCCTAGCTATGACCCGAATAACCGATATAGCATCCCTTTTAACTGGGGGACAACAGGTTTACTTTACAATTCCGAAAAAATCAAAGATGCACCACAAGACTGGGATTACCTTTGGCGAAACCAAAAGCAACTTAATCAGCAGATGACCTTGCTCAATGATGTTCGAGAAGTTATGGGTGCGACATTACGGATGCTAGGTTACTCTTACAACTCAAAAAATGAACAAGAAATCAAACAAGCTTATGAAAAGTTGAAAGTGCTAAAACCTGCGATCGCACGTTTTGACACTGACGCTTGGCAAAATCAAATCCTGGCGGGAGATTTACTATTGGCAATGTGCTATTCAGCAGATGCAGTGAGAATCTCTCAAGAAAACCCTAAACTCAAATATGTAATTCCTCGCAGTGGTTCTTCATTATGGACAGACACTATTGTAATTCCTAAAACATCCCCCAATGTAGCTGGAGCCTATGCTTGGATTAACATGATTTTGCAACCAGAATTAGCAGCCCAAGTCAGTCAACGTTTGAATATTTCTACGCCTAATAGTACTGGATTTGAGCAATTGCCAAAAACAATTCAAAACAATACTAATTTATTTCCCTCAGAGTCACTTCTAGCAAGTTGTGAACGTGTTACTCCTGTAGGAGAATTTGAAGAGGTTTATGATCGCTATTGGACTCAATTAACTAGTGGGTAAAATAGTTATGAATTTGGGAGTGGGGAATGGGGAATGGGGAGTGGGGAGTGGGGAGTTAGGAGTTAGGAGTTAGGAGTTAGGAGTTATGAATTTTCAAAAAAGTGATATTTCTAAAATAGAAGAATTGCATCGCCCACGAGGAAATTGGCTGCAACCTTTGGTATTACTTGCACCATCTGGGATTTGGTTATTACTTTTGTTGGTGCTGCCAACTTTGATAATTTTCCAGTTAAGTTTAGTTGCAGACATCCGGCCAGGAGATTTGGTCAATCCTAACGGATTCAAAAACTACATTAGAATATTTGACCCTCTTTATGTGCAAGTAATTGTGCGATCGCTATTTTTTGCGTTTGGCACTACAATAATTTGTTTAATTTTGGGCTTCCCCGTCGCCTATTGGATTGCTCAGATAGCGCCGCAGCGTTGGCGGAATTTGCTGCTATTAGGCTTTGTGTTGCCTTTGTGGACTTCCTCGTTACTTCGTTCTTATGCTTGGATTACAATTCTTCGTCCTACTGGTTTATTAAACAGTTTACTCAGCAATCTAGGCTTGCCTACTTTGCAATTACTTAACCAAAGTCAAGCTGTATTTATTGGTATGAGTTACAGCTTGTTACCCTATATGGTTTTGATTTTATATGCTTCTCTCGAAAAGCTAGACAAGCGGTTGCTAGAAGCGGCGGCTGATTTAGGTGCAAATCCGGTGGAAACTTTTTGCCAAGTAACCGTACCGCAAATTTTTCCTGGAATTGCGGCTGCTTCCATGCTTGTATTCATCACAGGCTTGGGGGATTTTGTCGATCCAGAATTACTTGGTGGTGCTTCTAGTATGACGGCGGCGCGGTTAGTTTATAACCAGTTTCTAGGAGCAACGCAAAATTGGGGATTTGGTTCAGCTTTAAGTATGACGTTAATTTTGCTTGTTAGTATTGCGATCGCACTTTTAATTAAGTTTGGCGAGGCTGCACCCAAACGCTAAACTTTTCGTCACTCATATATAATAAGGGCATCAAACGCCAACGAGACAACGGTTATGCTCTCACCTGATCTCAAAAATGCGTTACCAACTACTAATGAACTTCCCTGTTCAGACGATACGCCAGTGGATAACGAAGATCAAAATTTTTTGCCCAATATTTTACTTTTCTTACTCAACTCCATTTGGGCAAATCGTATGGATTGGTACTTCGGGGTAGATATGGGATTATATCACACCACAGGAGTAAATCCCAGAGTACCTGTAGTGCCAGATGCTTTTTTAAGTGTGGGAGTAGAACGAAAAAAGGGTGGCAAATCACGCAAAAGTTACGCAGTTTGGGAAGAAAATGGGATAGTTCCAATATTCACATTAGAAATGGTATCCCACACCCCCGGAGGTGAATATGACGAGAAGCTAGATATATACAAAAAACTCGGTGTATTGTACTACGTAATTTATAACCCTGAGTTTTGGCGACGCGACCAACATCAACCCTTTGAAGTGTATAAGTTAATAGAGGGAAACTACCAACTACAAATAGGTGAACCTTATTTAATGCCAGAGGTGGAGTTAGGTATTGGGCGACACCAAGCTGTAATTGCGGGGATACAACAGGAGTTTTTATGTTGGTATGATGAGCGAGGAAATCGCTATTTGACAGATGCAGAACAAGCACAACAAGAGCGATCGCGGGCTGAACAAGAACGACAAAGGGCTGAACAGTTAGCGCAGTATTTACGTTCTCTAGGTGTAGATCCAAATAATCTACCTGGTGATTAAGGCGATCGCATTTCCCAAAATATCAAACCGCAACACGAGAGTCATTCTTTCTTGAGATACCACACCCACTCTTTAAGGTGGTTTGGATTAGCCTTTAATCAGAAAGTTTTTTCGGCCACGTTAGAGAATGCAGACTAATGACTAATTCATTAATCATTTCCCACCGCGACTAAATGGTTTAAATCATCTGTATTACTGTTAACTAACTCCTTAATTGTAGAAAGAAACTCATGTTCTAAATAAGGCTTAGTCAAGTAAGCCTTTGCACCCAATTCTTGAGCAAGCTGGCGATGTTTTTCAGCGCTGCGAGAAGTGAGAATCACTACAGGTATTTTTGCTAAATTGGGGTATTGACGGAAATTGCCCAACAACTCAAAACCATTCATTCGTGGCATCTCTAAATCGGAGATGACAATTTGTATTTCTGGATGTAACTGTAACTTTTCTAGAGCTTCTACACCATTTTGAGCTTGTATTACTTGATAACCAGATTTTTGCAGTGTGAGAGAGATAGTTTGGCGCAGACTAATTGCGTCATCTACAACTAAAACAACTTTTGGTAATTTATAATCTGGCTCTTGAGAGTAACTGGGTTGGGTTTCTTTTGGTGAATTATAATCTGACTCTTGAGAGTAACTAGGTTGGGTTTCTTTTGGTGAATTATTATCTGGCTCTTGAGAGTAACTAGGTTGGGTTTCTATAGTTGTTGTGGAAGTAGATGCAGCAAGTAATGGTGTAGATGAAAAAGTCTGTCCTGATATCGCTAAGGCTTTTTTATTTGACAAAGAAGGTACTGGTAGCGCCATAATATCAAGTGTTGTTTGTTGAAGTTCGCTAGATAACAGCAATGAAGCATCAATCACTAAGATGAGATTACCATTAGCTAAACTACTACAACCATAAATGTATTTTGGTGGTGCGATCGCATTTCCTAAAGGTCTGATTACCAGTTCTTGTTCACCAATTATTTGGTCTACTTCTAAAGCAAACCTTCCCTGATTTCGTCGTAGCAAAAGCACCGGATTTTTCGCTACGCTTGGGTCGTGATTACTTGATGTGTTGTATAAAATATCATTATTAAAGCATGAGTCATTATAATTAATCAACTTTGAAAGTTGACGGAGGCTGACCATAGTTTCATCATCGTCTGTACTCAAATGTAAGACTTTTGTACCTTCAATTTCTTTAATTTGCTGCTCAGAGGGAATCAATATTTTTTCGATACTGTCCAAAAGAAGAGCATAAACAACACCTTTGGCTTGAACTAGCATTAATTTTTCGGTAGTCATAGAAAAAGGAATTTTGAGTATGAATATTGTTCCTTCGTTGGGTAAGGATTGAACTGAAATTGAACCATTAAGTGCGTTCATCTGAGTCCGCACGATATCTAACCCCATACCACGCCCAGAAATTTCACTTACTTTAGCAGCAGTAGAAAATCCAGGTGAAAATATCATATCTAACAATTCAGATTCAGCCAGATTAGAAGCATAGCTGATAATTTTTTCTTCACTTTGTATGGGATACAATTCAGCAGCTTTTCTGCGAATTCTGTCTAAATTTAATCCCTGTCCATCATCCCGAACCTCGATAACGGTTTGGCTACCCTGATGATAGGCGCGGATTTCGATTAACCCTTGTTCTGGTTTACCAAACTCTCGGCGAAGTTGCGGAGCTTCAATACCGTGGTCAAAAGCATTACGTACTAAATGTAATAAGGGATCGTACAGCTTTTCTGCGATCGCTTTATCAACTAGTACTTCAGTACCACTAAGTTTTAATTCTACAAGTTTTGCATGAACATTCCCCAACTTATTTACCATGTGGGGAAAGCGATTCAGGATATTGCTTAAAGGCGACATTCGTGCGTCTACTAAGCTATCTATAATATTAAGAGTTAAATTTTCTTGTTTGTCACCAATTTGAGCAGCTTGCGTCACTAGCAAGTCAAGAGACTCCGTGGTTTCTTGTAGTTGCAGTGTCTCTTCTATCGCTTCGTGCAATGTCATCTGAAAATCTGTATATATATCCATTTCTAAAGAGTCAAAATTCACTGCAAAATTTTGCGTTTGTTGTGAGGCGATATTTTGTCTTTGTAATGGTAAATCACGTAATTCATTTAAAGTTGTTTGGTGTCTAGTGAGTTGCTGGATTAATTGGTCAATTATTTCTTTGACTTGTTCATCTTGCAAACTATGCCGTTTTTGGTAAATCAACGATTCCCCAGCTAGATAATTGAGGTGTTGCAATCTCTCTGTATCTACTCGAATAAATGAAGGTTGGCGAAAGTTTTTAGTTTGAACATACTCTGATTTATCTTCTATTTCTTTATTGATTTGTGTAGCTAAATCAGGCATGACTTCAATAGCTGTTTCAGGAGGATTTACAACTTCTTGCTCATTGACAGTTAATGAATCAAGCTTTACTGAAGAATCATCATTCGTGGTTGTCACCACTTGCTCTGTAAGATTTTCGCTAGCTTCTTCTCCCCATATTGCTTCTAGTAGGTTCTCAGTTGTTTGAAAAGATACATTAGGTATTTCTTTAATAACTAAGAGCGTTTGTAACTTGGGACTATCAAGCCAGTTTTTCTCTTTGCTAGTAACAGGAGGATAGTTTTTATATTCTTGTGCTAATTTATGAATTCGCTTTTGTAATATTTTAATGACTGAGATGTAGCTGTCAGATTTATTAACAGAATACTCAAAGTTGGTGATAGCGAATAAGATGATTAGAATTATCCCATGTCGATAAATACAAAGGCTTTGACTATCTTCTTCATCTTGAACAAAATCAAGAAATTCTTTTAGCCAATTATCGATATAATTAAGTAGATTTTCTTTTTCTAATCTGGGAACCATTAAATCAAAACTAAGCTCTGCCTCTGGTATTTGGCTCTCGTGATTAAACCAGCCAAAAATGTAGCGAATGACTTTTAAATAAAACTTGGCAGTTGTTGGCTTTACTGATTGGTTTTTATTACTATCAGATGTAGTGATAAATTGGTAAAATTGTTCTTCTGAATTATTTTCTAATTCTTCAGATAACTCATTATTTGCCACTGTCGTGAGTTTTTGCAAAGCTGGAGAAGTTTTTCCACCAGATGTGCGATCGCCTTCTAATACCAATTCTTGTGCTTGTTGCAAATCTGCAAGGGCAATTTCTGCAATTTGCTGCACCTGAGTGGGGTTTGCTTGCAGCGCTGACAGAATTGTTTGAGAAATTTCTCCCAATCCAGGTAAATTTAGAGATTCTGCTAAACCGAGAAACACCTCAGCTTGAGAATGTAAAAACTCGATAAATTCGTCATTACTTGGTGGATTGTTAACAGCTTCAGCAATACTGTTTATACGTTGTTCTACTCCCACTTCAAAAACGGACTGGACAATATCAAATCCCAATTCTTCAGAAGTGGGAATATGAGTCTCAGCACCAAATGCATCACCTAGCTTTTCTTGCAACTGTGCAAACACTGAGCTGGCTCGATGGAGCAATTCTTCATCATTAACACTACTGCCGATTAACTCGCTATTTAATGCTATGCTAAGACACTCATAAGCTTGTAATAAAAGTGTTTGTAATTCGGCATCAACTACCACTTTTGGATTATATAGAGCATTAAATACATCTTCTAGAAAATGGGCTATCATCTTAATTACTTCTAGCCCAACATTAGCAGCGCCACCTTTAAGTGTATGAGTAGCCCGCATTAAGTTATGAACTTTAGCAGTGCTATAATCTTCCGATAAACTAAATAGTTCTTGTTCAATAATTTGGACTAATTCTGGGGCTTCAGCCAGAAAGTAAATGTATCCTTGTTCGCGGATTTCGTTATCTGTAATCATAAATGGGGAGTGGGGAGTGGGGAGTGGGGAGTGGAGAGTGGGGAGTGGGGAGTGGGGGTTGGGGAATGGAGAAGATTGAAATTTATGTCTAATGTGAATTGAGAGGTGAAAACCTTTCAGCTTCCTTGATGATTCCAAAATCATGGTTTTGTCCAAGCCTGGAAACCCTTATGCAAAAATGGGATTTTTTAATTCACATCAAGTGTAATTTCCTATCCTCTATTCCCTACTCCCCTTATTTTCTAAAGAACGAATTAAAGCACGGAGTAGTCTTCCTACTGATTCACATTGCCTCAAAATAGGGGTGACTAGTTGAGTCTCTGTAAGTCCAATTTTGGCTCTAGCTGATAGTAATAAGTGAGTTTCGAGTTCTTTGAGAGAGCCTTGTGCTATTCGGAGAAGTTTTATGTATTCCGGGTGATACTCTCGCCCATAGCCCTCAGCTATATTTGCTGGAATTGATACAGCTGCTCGACGAATCTGTGAAGTCATTCCGTAAAATTCCTCTTTTGGAAATGCAATCGTTAGCTGATAGCAAGCTTCAGCTAAATTCATGCCTTCTTGCCAAACTCTTAAATCTTGATAAGATCGAATTTCAGAAACTGTCATTTCCCACTCCCCACTCCCTATTCCCTATTCCCTATTTCACTTTAAACTTACTAGCAGTTGTTAATAGCTCTTGCGCCATCCCTGATAAATCTTGGAACACACTAGCAATTTCTTGAGATTCAGCAAAAGTCTTATTAGCAATTTCTGCTACATCTTGCATTGATTTTGTGACTGTTACAGATTGCGTCATTTGTTTTTGAGTCGCTGCGGTAATCCGCTCGATTAGCTGACTAATTTCGGCAGTTGCATAAACGATCGCATTCAAGTTTTGGCGAGTATCATTGACAAGATTTGTACCTTCTACAACCTGCTGAATACCAGTTTCCATTGCTACTGCTACTTCTCCGGTTTCTGCTTGAATCTCCTGGACTAATTTTTCTATTTCGATGGTTGCTGCTGCTGACTGGCGAGATAAAGAACGGACTTCATCAGCTACAACTGCAAAGCCTTTGCCATATTCACCTGCGCGGGTGGCTTCAATGGCTGCATTCAAAGCCAGCACGTTTGTTTGTGTGGCAAAATTACCAATCAAATTAACCACTTTGGAGATCTTTTGCGAAGATTCACTGAGGCGTTTAATCTTCTTGCTGGTTTGAGCGACGGTTTCACGAATTCCTTGAATTGCTTTTACAGTTAAGTTCATCGCAGTATCGCCAGACTCAACAGTTTCATTGGCTTGTTGCAGTGCTACTTGCACTAACTCAGCATTCGTCACCACAGCTTGAGTAGAGTCCACCATCTGTTGAATCTCACCTAAAGCTGCGATAATTTCCTCAGATTGTTGTTGTGCTAAATTAGTCAGTCCCGTTAGTGAAGCCTCGCTATTACCGGAAGTTTGAGCAACTTGTTGAGCAGCCCCCTGTACCTGAAGAACGATTTGCCGCAGTGCTTGCAAGGTATTATTGTAAGCATCGGCGATCGTGCCTAGTTCGTCTTCTGTAATGGGTGCGCGTACTGTTAAATCGCCGTTGAGGGCGGGTCTAAGGGCTGTTAGCAGTTGAATAGATCGTTGTTGTAGTAACTCCTTGGCTGCCTTTTCTCGGGCTGCGGCTTCTGCTAATTTGGCTGACTGCTCTTGTACTTGTTGCAAATATTCAGTCTGTTGTAATGCTAGCCCTAACTGGTTGCCAATGCGTGCTAACAAGGTGACTTCCGATTCATCCCAATCACGAGTTCCAGAATTTTGATAAGCTGCTAGCAATCCCCACAATTGTTCCCCGGCAAATACAGGAACAATTACATAAGCTTTAACTTCAAATTGCTCTAAAATTTCAATATGACAAGGAGAATGACCTACCTGATAGATGTCATTAACAACAAAGTTTTCCCCTTGGGCATATCGACCCCCTTGAGTTTCTTGTAAGTGGGTATCTTCCCAGACAGTCTTCATATCGGGGCCTACCAGTTTTACCCAAGTATGAGCTACCGATTCTGCTACAAATTCACCAGCCCAATTAGGGTTGAAGCGATAGACTGCGACGCGATCGCATCGCAGTAATTGCCGTACTTCTTGAGTGGTTGTTTTGAAGATTTCTTCTACATCTGAAGATTGCCGAATCCGGTTACTAATCTTGGTGACAGATTTCTCTTGTTCCGCTATCTGAGCTAGTTTGTCAGATTTCAACCGAACTAATTCCAAATAATCTATCTGTGATTTAGCTAGGCTAAATTGTAAGCTAGTCTGAACCAAAAAGTTAACTTCCCAGCTTTCCCACTCACGGCGGCTAGAATTTTGATAAGCTGCCAGCAAACCCCACAATTTCTCCCCGAAGAATATAGGAACAATTATGTAAGCTTTGGCTTCAAACTGCTCTAAAATCTCAATATGGCAAGGAGCAAGCCCTACTTCATAGATGTCATTAACAACAAAGTTTTCGCCTCTGACATATCTACCTCCCTTAGTTTCTTGTAAGTAGGTATCGTCCAAAACGGTTTTAATATCAGGGCCTACCAGTTTTGTCCAACCAGTACCCACAGACTCAGCCACAAATTCTCCACCCCACTCAGGGTTAAAGCGATAGACTGCGACGCGATCGCATCGTAGTGATTGACGCACTTCTTGAGTGGTTGTTTTGAAGACGCTATCTACATCTAAAGATTGTCGGATGCGGCCTACTATCTTAGTAAAAGCTTTTTCTTGTTCAATTATTTGAGCTAGTTGCTCAGATTTCTTATGCATCTGTTCTAGATATTCGCCTTGTGAGATAGCCACACCAAATTGCAGTCCAATTTGGGTTACAAAGCTTTCTTCCCAAGGTTGCCAATCACGAGGCCCAGAATTTTGATAAGCTGCCAGCAAGCCCCATAATTTCTCTCCAGCAAATATGGGCGCAATGATGTAAGCTTTCATTTCATACTGCTCTAAAATATCAATGTGGCATTGAGCATGACCCATTTTATAGATGTCTTTGGCCACAAAGCTTTCACCCTTGGCGTAACGTCCTCCCTGGGTGTCTTGCAAGTGGCTATCTTCCCACACCATATAAAAATCAGGGCTGACCATTTTTACCCAGCCATTACCCACTGACTCAGCGATAAACTCGCCACTCCAGTCAGGTTTGAAGCGATAAACGCCGACGCGATCGCATTTTAGTAATTGACGTACTTCTTGAGTGGTTGTTTGAAAAATCTTATCGACACTTGATGCCCGCAAAATTTTGTCAATTACTTTAGCTACAGATTTTTTTGCTAGTATACGCTGTTGTTCTTCTCTTTTGAATTCAAAACTCTGCAATTTGTAGATCAGTTCTGTTGTAATTTGGGATAGTAGGCTAATTTCTACTTCTTGCCACTGCCGCGTTGATAAGCAATTATTTACTACCAGTAACCCCCATACTTTACCTTCTACTACAATCGGTAAACTCAAACTAGCTTTGATTTGAAATTTATCTAGGAGTTGCTTTTGATAAGGGCTAAGTTGAATCTGACTGATATCGTCAATAACTACAGGTTCTATATAGTCTTGATTGGTATATAAACCAAAAATAATTCCGGGAATATTTTCGCCTAAAGTTGGTGTCCAACCTAGTGTTCTTGATTCCGCTAAAACATTACCTGAATCAAAGGAAGTAAACTGATAAATTAAGGCGCGATCGCAACCAATTTTTTCTCTAATCTGCGCTACAGTAACTTTGATTAGTGTATCAAGGTCTGGCGCTTGGCTCATGTGAGTTGCGATGTCTTGCAACTGTCGCCGCCAAGTTTTAAATTCCTGAGCGATCGCGTTTAATAAGGATATTTCATTGCTAGGAATATTTGTTATATCAGCGCTCCCATTCAGATTTTGTACTTCCGAAATTAGATCCTGTTTTTCATGGCTATTGCTATACAAAAATGTCATTAGATTTACCTCAAAATTTGTTAGAGTAGTAATTGGTTATTAGACAGTTAAAAATGAACTAGTATTTGCTTATTAATGATTAGGAATTGTTAAAATATTATGCCTAATCACCCACGTTCAATGGTTCAACTATGAATTTTCCATATCGGAGCTTGGATAATTGTTATGGCATCCAAATTAAAAATCATATCCTCAGAATCATTAATAAAGTATCCCTGTAAAAAAGGTGAGATTTTAGGATAAAATAATTCGCTAGTTGGGGGTTTCATTCGTTGAGTATCTAGCCATTCAATATCTATCAGTTGTCGCACCAATAGCCCCAAATATTTACCCTTATTTTCGAGAACAATCGCCATCATTTTTGAAAGTAAATTTGCTCCTTGCGAAATTGGAGGATAACCTAACATTGCCTCTAAATCTACTAGCCAAAGCATCTCACCGCGCCAGTTATAGATACCCAAGACGCTACTAGGCATTTGAGGAACGCCACATATTTCTGGTAATGATATTTGCAACACTTCTGTGATGTGTTGTAACGAAATTATCGCTGTATCCCTTACTCCCAAATTAAAACTTAAAAACTTTTCCTTGGTTTCCAAAGTTCTTATTCCTTTGTGCTTGATTATTGATGTTTAGCCACTATTTGCAGTTGTTATTTAAAGCACTAGATTAGAAATATATAATTCTAGTTTTTTGTTATGAAGTTTTACTAGTTAATTAATCGCTTTAAAACTACCGTTAGTTCCTCTCGATCAATCGGTTTTGATAGATAACCATCAGCGCCCAACATATTACCCCAAATTTTATCTACATCACTATTTTTTGTAGAGCAAAAAACTACAGGTATTTTGCTAGTAGTGGGATTGTTTTTCAACTCTCGGCAAATCTCAAAGCCACTTTTACCTGGTAAAATTACGTCGAGAAATATGAGGTCTGGCTTATTTTTATCTATTTTGTCTTGAGCTTCTTCACTGCTTGTGGCGCTAATCACAGAATAACCTGCCTGTTGCAAGTAACGACTGATTATTTCCATATCTGTTAAGCCATCTTCAACAACTAAAACAGTATTCATGGTAATTACCCGTTAAAAAATTTTAAGAATGTAAAGAAATTAGACATACAAATCCTAAATGATGCGTGGATAAAGACAAGGGGTTAGCGACTAGAGACTAGCCCCTAACCCTTTGTCATAAAGAATATTTCACAACTCAAATAGGACTGCTATAAATACAAATTTTTGTATTTATCTAATTTTGATTCAATCTTTATATATTAACCTCCGAAAAAGTACGTAATGAACATAACTTAATATATGTTTTCTTCAATTTGGTACAAAAAAATTAGGTGGGTTTAAGACCGCCACGTACTTGCCTATTGTGAATTTAGACTTATTATTTATCACCCTAGTAATTTTATGTTTACTTAGGTGAAGAAGTTTATCGATTGTAAATATTTTTGTTATTGTTAAGCAATAGGCTCATGCTAAAGAATGAAATTTTCCATCTAATCAGATTAGTTTACGATTAATCATCAATAAAAATTATTAATTATCCCTATTTAGAAACTTCTAAATTAGCTTGATTCTTGTCGATGGATATACTCGGCGTAGGTAAATATTTACGTACTATACTCATTACCTTGTCAGGCACTACAGGTTTAGTTATAAAATCTGTAGAACCGACTACCTTAGCACGAACTCTATCTAAAAGACCATCGCTACCTGTTAATATAATTACTGGTGTATTGGCGAAAGCAGATATTCGTCGCAACTGAGTACAAATTTCATAACCACTGGCGACTGGCATAATCAAATCCAAGAAAATCAGGTCTGGTTTATCCTGAATCAGGGTTGGGAGAGCTTGTACAGCATCTTGAATTTTGATAAACCTTAGTCCATTGGAAGTGATAATATCCTCTAGCATTTTACAGACCTGAGGGCTATCATCTACGCAGGCTACTAGTGGAGCAATTGATTTCCTTGGTTGTACGGTGATAGGCTTATTGTTGCCCTCCATCACTACTAAGGGCATGTCAGGTATTTCCACTAATTCGATGATTCCTTTAAGAATATAGGGAAGCAATGAACGGGTGAGTGGCATTATACTTTGCTTCATTTTCACGGCTAAATCTCGCAGAGTTAATTTGCCGTTGATTAAATTTACAAAGTTTTTGTAGACAGATGGACTTACCATCTGCTGAAGTTGTTCTGGTCGGCGTAGAACTGGTGCTAAGTCCGGAGAAAAATTTGCTAAACCTGCTGCTGACCAAACTTTCCAAGAGTCTTGCATGTGCTTTACAGACATTTCTGCACTCGTGAAACTTATTGGTGTTTCTAAAATAACTTCTTGGCTGCGACTGCAACTTATAGAAGCAAAATTTCCTTGCATAGCTAGGTCAAATAATAATTCTGCTATAGTGTTTTCGGCAATAGACTGAATCTGTTCTCTCTGAATTTTCTGTTTTTTATGAAAGATTTCTAGAATGCGATAATCCCAGTAATCTACTGATACGTCTTGTAAACGCAACTGCAATTTATCAATATCAATCTGGGGACAATTTTGAGCCATCTGTCTACGCCAACGGCGGAAGGGATGAGTTCCACCTGTTGCCCAAACTATGCGCCCCAGCCGATAATAAAAAGTCCATTGGCTGCCTTTAGAACTTTTAATATTTAATTTGCCATTGTATTGAAGCTGAGTACAAGTTTTAAATTCATTAACTAGGTTATTTGAAAGAATAAGTTCCGAGTGGGTCATACTTTGTTCCTTGTATTAAAAAGCCAACTATTGAAAAACCCACACTAGTACCGCAAGTCAGAAGTCAAAAGGCTTTAATTTTTTGTACTTTCTGCCTGTTGGAAATGGTAGGTTTATTTCTACCGATCTGTACTAGCTATATAGTGGCCAGCAGATAGGTCAATAAGTGCCAATACATTTCGTATGTAGCAGTCTAAATCAAGTTTATTAAAATCAAGGGATATAGGATAATAGCAAAAATATTACTAGTAAAAAAGTCAGATAGCCCAGAATTGATTATCGGCAAATTTTATGACTCAAATAGGTTGCTATAGCCCACATCATTAAGAAAAATGCATTCAGTATTTATATATTTAATTTTAATAATTTCCATACAGAATTATATCCGTATAATTTCTGAATTTTTGTTGAAAAAACATTGTCAGTCTCTTTCTATATTTCATTTATTTAAATTGGTAATAAATATATCTTAAAAATATTTATTCTTATTTACATTTATTAATATTTATTACTTGTAGAGAGACGCGAAATTGAACTGGGCAACTCTTGGAGAGGCTACACCAACGCTAATGCGTCTTTCTACATACTTGAAACTACCACTAATAATCTTTAAGTGGATCAAGTATTGATTTAGGAGAAATTATTTAAGGTTTGTTGTGGTTTTGATAGCTGATAACAGCTGCCCTAAGATTACTTTGGTGTTCTGAAAGAAGCCGATCGCCTTCGTCTTTTTCTAAACCAGTCCAGTGCATTAATAGCGCTAGCTTAACCCATTTACCACTGCGTTCTAATAAAAAACCAGCTGCTTCCCGACTTAAGCCTGTCAGGTCTTGCAAAATTCGCAAAGCGCGATCGCGTAACTTTTGATTTGTTACTGCCACATCTACCATGCGATTACCGTAAACTTTGCCTAGTTTGACCATCACCCCTGTAGAAAGGATATTTAAAGCTAATTTCGTGACTGTACCAGCTTTCAGGCGAGTTGAGCCAGCGATTATTTCTGGCCCTGTTAATAGGCGAATGTCAATATCGGCATCAAAGCTAACTTGTTCTGCGGGAACACAAGCAATAAAAATAGTCTTGGCTCCTCGTTGACGAGCAGCACGAAGCGCACCGTGGACATAAGGCGTTGTCCCACCTGCGGTAATACCAACTACGACATCTAGCTGGGTAATTTGTCGCCCTGCGATCGCAGCCTCCCCATCTTCGATGCTATCTTCTAAATCCTCCGAACTGCGTACCAGTGCGCCAGCACCACCAGCAATAATCCCCTGTACCAACTCTGGGGGCGTACAAAAAGTAGGTGGACACTCAGCAGCATCTAATACTCCTAACCTGCCACTTGTGCCCGCACCAATATAAAATAAGCGTCCTCCGTGGCGCAAACGCTCTGCGGCGCTATCAATTGCTTGTGCCAACTGAATTTTTGCTGCTGCAACTGCCTCGATTGCCTTTTGGTCTTCGCTATTAAACAACTCCACCAATTCCAGGGAACTGAGCTGGTCTAAGTTAAGACTGTTAGGATTTACCAGCTCAGTTAAAAGATGCCCACGTTCCTGCAAGTTTGTCATTTGTTTTTTGTCCTTTGTCCTTTGTCCGTTGTCATTAGTCAGTTAGCCGCCAATGACCAGTGACCAATGACTAATGACTAATGACTAATTACAACAATCCTTCCAATTTGCGACGCATCTTCTCTAGTTCAGAATCAGACAATTCTGGTTCTTCTAATGGCTGTTCATTGAGAGGGAAGGGGTCTTCAACAGTATCCTCCTTCTGGGCATCTTCTTGCCAGTCGGTTTTTTCGACGTTAAGTTCTGGGGGAGTTACAACCAAATTGCTGTTTTCTGGGATGATTTCCCATTCATATCCAGCACTTTCGCAAAATTCCTTGATTTCCTCAGCATCGATTGGCTCTGGTGTAGGCGCGGGAAAGTCCTGAGCTTCTAACATCAGGGCAAAGCGGGTGGCGTCGTCTTCTGACTCGAACATCAGAATTTTGTTGCGTTGCTTGCCGCCTTCGGCATCGCCTTCCCGAATGGTATGAATTCCCTCATTTTCCGTCCGAGCGTTAAAAATTAACACAAAAACACGCATTGGTGTAATCATCTGTCTTTTTTAAGGTTTATTCATATTAAAGTTCTAGGTTGTGCCTCAGCGAAAGTCATAGGAACAATTTTCACTCTATTCAGATCAGATTTACCTGAAAACCCCAATATTATGAAGCATAAGTATTGGATTAAGCAAATACCGTAACTCAACCAATCAGGTCTTGGGTTTGGTTGGCGTATCCTGGAAATGGCATACTGAATCAGCGTCTCAGTTAATGCTTGTGTGTGCCAGCGACATCTGGCAATTAATACTGTGAAAGCAAATGACTAAATCTCCCAATCAAGATATTCTCTCCCCGTGCCCTATCCGCAAGCGTCTATGGTTGCTGGTGTTGAGTCGGGGTAGCATTGCTTTGGGCGGACTTTTGCTGTTAGGAGTTATTGTCGGTATTTATCGGTTGTGGACTTTTGTCCAAACAGAGTTAACGCCGTTGGCACAACAAAGTCTTACTACTACACTCAACCGTCCGGTAAAACTGGGAAAAGTCACACAATTTTCGTTAACCGGAGTGCAATTTGGGGCTTCAGCTATCCCAGCGATACCCACAGATCCAGATCGGGCCGTAATTGAAACTGTAGAGGTGGGTTTTGACCCTTTACAACTAATCTTTAACCGCCACCTAAAGCTAGATGTTACCTTAGTCAACCCAGATATTTACATTGAACAGGATAAAGAAGGGCGCTGGGTTTCCACTAATATAGCGCCGTCGCGTGAAGGCACCGCGATTAAAACCGATTTGGACAACCTGCGGTTTCGCAATGCCAAGCTGGCCTTGATGCCGCAGAAGAGGGCAGGGGGAGATGAGGGAGCAGGGGGAGCAGGGGAAGCAGGGGAAGCAAGATCCCTCTCTTCTGCCTCATCTCCTTTATCTCCTGTGGGATTTTCTCAAATCAACGGTTCTGCACAACTTTTAGCAAATAACCAGTTGATCAGGTTTGATGTGGGGGGGCAAGCAGACAGTGGTGGCAGTATTTATATTCAGGGAGAGACGCGTTCTAGGGTGCTAGCAGGAAACTTTCAAGTGCGATCGCAAGACTTGCTGGCTGAGGATATTACTCGGTTAATTAAGTTACCAGTGAACTTACAGGCGGGTCGAGCCAATGGCGACTTGTTAGTTAAGTTAACACCAGGACAACGGACTTTATTGTATGGCAGCGCTGCTGTGCAAGGCGTAACAGTTCAAATACCCAAAGTCCCGCAACTGTTGACCAATAGCCAAGGAAATCTCCGCTTCCAGGGAACGGAGTTGCAGTTAAACAATGTTACTAGCAACTACGGCAAAATTCCCCTAGTAGCTACGGGAATCATCGACACTCAAACAGGTTTTAAGTTGGCAGGGCGGGTAAATGCGGTGAGTTTGGCGAATGCCCAAGAGACTCTCAAGGTAAAACTACCTGTGCCGATCGCTGGACAAGTACAAGCTGATTTGCAGATTACTGGATCAACTAAAGAGCCAATTCTCTCAGGTACAGTTACCACTATTCAAACTGCTCGGATTGACAAAGTTGATTTTAATAGCATCAGTAGTAAGTTTGAACTTGCGACTAGTTCCTCTTTAATTACCCTGAAAGATATTCAAGGTAAAGCTAAAGTTGGTGGTGATATCACGGGGGCTGGTACAATTCAACTTGGTAAAAACCCTCAACTGGATATAAATTTCGCTGCTAAGAATGTTCCAGGGGATGCGATCGCAAAAGTTTATGAAATAACACCCAACTTTCAAATCGGCAATGTCTCAGGTACTGCCCAACTAACTGGCCCTCCCACAAATGCCCAAACTGCGGTACAATACCGAGCTCCTAACGGAACTTACCCCGGAACAGGTGAAGTAGCAATCGCTCCAAATCGCAATGTCTCTTTCCGCAATGTGGCTCTGAATGTAAGTGGTGGTATAGTCCGGGCAACTGGTAGTTACGCCAATCAGCGTTGGCAAGCTGTGGCTGTTGCCTCTGGGGTAAAATTGCAACCCTTTGTAGACAAAAGTCAACTGCAAAATGTCTCTTTGGCGGAAGCACAGTTTAATGGTCGTCTTATTCTCTCAGGCAGCACAGCACCATTTAAAATTGCCACGATTCGCACTGATGGTGGAGGAGTTCAAATTGGTGGCGGCACAGTTGCAGTTTCTAATATCCAACTACAAGACCAAAGCTTCTCTGCTCAACTCGTAGCTAATGGTGTACGGTTGGGACAAATATTAAAACAGTCTCCCCCAGCTTTAAATAACCCATTGGCGGGTACGTTCCAAATCGCAGGCAACAGGGATAATTTCAGCCTGAAAACCCTCCGTGGCAGTGGCGAGGGTCGTCTTGCTATTGGCGGTGGTACGGTTACAGCCTCTAATATTCAAGTGGCGAATGGTTTATATCAGGCGCAAGTTCAAGCAAATAATGTTCCTGTGCAGCAGTTGGCAACAGTACCACCCCAGTTCCAAGGAGCGTTAACTGGTCAGTTCGACGTTGCGGGTTCTGTTGATTCTTTTAAGCTGCAAACTATTCAAGCCAACGGTCAAGCGCAGATAAATGTTGCGCGTGGGATTATTACAGCTTCTAATATCCAATTGGCCAATGGTCTATATCAGGCGCAAGTTCAAGCAAATAATGTTCCGTTACAGCAGTTAGCAGCAGTACCACCGCAGTTTCGAGGGACGTTAACTGGTCAAGCAAATGTGGCGGGTTCTGTTGAGTCGTTCCAACCGCAAACTATCCAAGCCAGTGGTCAGGGACGGGTGAATCTTGCAGGTGGAACGATCGCAGCTTCTAATATCCAGTTGGCTAATGGTCGCTATCAAGCTGTAGTTAATGCTTCGGGTGTGGAATTAAATCGGTTAAATGATCAATTGCGGGGTCAGTTTGGCGGTCAGTTGCAATTAGCTGGCAAGTTTGGATCATCCAAATTAGCTGATGTACGTGCTGCTGGACAGGTGCAATTATCCCAAGGTATCCCTGGTCTTGAGCGACCCTTGAGTGCTGCGATCGCTTGGAGTGGTGAAAGGCTTACCATTGAGCGAGCAACTGCTCCTGGTTTAAGCGTGACTGGTAACATATTAGCCAATGCAAGAAAGGCAGGAATACCGGAAATTACTGCATTAAATCTCAACGTCCAAGCTCAGAATTACAACTTAAGACAGTTACCAATCAATCTTCCTAATCAGGTTGCTGTGGCGGGAAGAGTTGATTTTAATGGACAAATAACTGGTAAGCTGCCCTTGCCAAATGTGGTAGGGCAAATTAATTTACGAGACTTGGTTGTTCAAAATATTGCTTTTGAGCCGTTGTTAACGGGAAACATCGATTCAGAAGAGGGACGCGGGTTAAATTTGAACTTGGCGGGTAATAGCGATCGCCTGGCCTTCAATTTAGATGCCAATAATCGCCCGAAATCCTTCTTAGTAAAATGGCAGCAAGCATCAGCTATAGGTAATGCTCAAGGGAATGATTGGACGCTCAAACTTGCAAATTTCCCCTTACAAATATTGAATTTGACTCCGCCAGCAATTACTCGACTGGGTACTGGTAAGATAGCTGGCTTGTTAACTGGAGATTTGCTATTTAATCAGCAGACATTGGCAGCAACGGGGAATTTAGCGATCGCTAATCCGCAAATTGGGAGGCTTAAAGGCGATCGTTTAGCTGCTCAATTCCGCTACAGTGATGGGAAAGGCACACTTACCAATAGCGAATTTATCAAAGGCAAAAGTAGCTACGCCTTTGTCGGTAGTTTTGCTCAAAGCCCGAAAGGCCCTCAACTACAAGGTAAACTGAACGTCAACCAGGGAGAGATCCAAGATGTTCTAACGGTAGCGCAGATATTTGATTTACAAAACTTGCCAGGTGGTTCAGCAGAAATTTACGGCACAGCAGAGGATCTAACCACTACTCCCCAAGGAACGCAAAATCAACCTTTATTAACCCAAATCCAACGGTTTTCTGAAATTGAAGCTTTGGTAGCAGAACAAGAAGAACAGCGACTTAATTCCACTCCTATACCAGATTTGGCAGACTTAAAAGGAACTTTCAACGGGGAAGTGGCTGTAAATACAGCTACAGCCAATGGATTATCAGTGGATTTTAATTTGAATGGACAAGACTTTGCCTGGGGTAAAAAGGAAGAACGAAATCGTTATTATACTGCCGATAAAGTGATTGCCGAAGGCAACTTTGAAAATGGTGTTTTGAGTTTGCGACCTTTACGGCTTGAATCTGAAAACAGGTTGATTGCCTTCACAGGTAACGTTGGCGGTGATGAACAATCTGGACAGTTGCGGGTGAATAATTTGCCAGTACAAGTACTGAATAATTTTGTCAAACTACCAGTTGGAATCAGAGGTAATCTTAACGGTACAGCAGCTTTAGCAGGCAGCATTGCTAATCCCCAAGCTAGAGGGGAATTGCAAATCACAGAAGGATTATTGAATCAAAATAAAATAGATTCTGCGATCGCAAGTTTCAGCTATGCCAACGGACGCTTAAACTTTGGTAGTACGGTAGCAGTTGCTGGGCCAAAACCTGTTGATATTACTGGTAGCATCCCTTATAAATTGCCTTTTGCTTCCGTTGCACCAGACAGCGATCAAATCAGTTTAGACATGAAGTTAGAAAACGAGGGATTAGCGCTGTTAAACGCATTGACTAATCAAGTAGTATTTGAAAAAGGTGAAGGTGAAGTAGACCTTAAGGTACGCGGAACATTGCAAAAACCCGAAGTAGATGGAACTGCTACTATTAATAATGCTACTTTTTCAGCCCAGGCTTTGCCAGGTAAACTGAGACGTGTTACAGGTAGAGTGCTGTTTAATTTTGACACCATCTTAGTAGAAAATCTTCAGGGTAGATTTAGCCGTGGCAAGGTAGAAGCTGCTGGAGAAATACCTATTTTCAACAATGACAACACTATCAACAATCCCCTGAGTGTTAATCTCGATCAGCTAGCGTTAAATCTGAAAGGACTTTACCTGGGAGGTGCTAGCGGCAATTTACAGATTACTGGTTCTGCCCTTAACCCCGTAATTGGCGGTAAAGTAAATTTATTTGATGGTCAGGTATTGCTGGCAGAATCTACCGACACCGCTTCATCTGCAAATAGTGGTTTTGGCGTATCACCCACAAAAGCCAATAAGCAGAGTAAACCTGAAATTGGGAATGGGTCGGGAAATGCGTTCGCTAGATTTAATAATTTAGATTTAGAACTTGGTAAAAACGTCGAAATTACCCGTCCTCCTATTCTCAGTTTCCGGGCAACTGGTAATCTCATAGTTAACGGCTCAATCAATCAGCCAATACCCGATGGTACTATCCGATTAGAACAAGGTGGAGTAAATTTATTTACTACCCAATTTAACCTTGCTCGTGGCTATACACACACCGCAACTTTTAGTCCCTCTCAACCCCGCGACCCCAACTTAGATATTCAGCTATATGCCAAGGTACTGGACGTAACTCAAAGTAATGATTTCAGTCGGATAAATACCACAGGTTTATCAGCCTTAGAGAGTGTTCGAGTCGAAGCCAGTATCAACGGTCTAGCCAGCAAACTGAATGAAAATCTAGAATTAACAAGTAGTCCGTCACGTAGTCAAACCGAAATTGTGGCTCTTTTAGGAGGTGGGTTTATAGATACCCAAGGACGAGGTGACAGTACTTTGGGTCTGATTAACATTGCAGGTTCGGCTGTGTTCAACAATTTTCAGTCAACTTTTAACCAGATAGGGAGTAGCTTTGGCTTAAGTGAACTGCGGATATTTCCTACCGTTATTTCTGAAAATCCCGAAGCTGGAAGAAGCAGTTCAACTTTGGAATTAGCAGCAGAAGCTGGGGTCGATATTTCTTCCAAAATATCCGTTTCCAGCATCAAAATTTTGACAACAAGTGATCCCTTCCAATGGGGTGTTAATTACCGAATAAATGATAAGTTTCGTGTTCGTGCTTCCACTAACTTAACCGATGATAGCCGTGCAGTAGTGGAGTATCAAACGCGGTTTTAAAGAAATCTCTTTAATTTTAAATTATCAATTACTTCCTGTTCCCGCTTCTCCTTGTTTATCAATAGCTTGCCGTACCTGTTCAACATTCAATTCTAATGCTTGCGCGATTTGCTCTATACTTAAACCAAACTTAAGCAGACGGGGTATAGTCTCCAGCTTTGTTTCTTCTCGAACCTCCTCTTTTACTTCCTGCTTTGTTTCTTCCTTTACTTCTTGGTAAAATTTAGTTTGTCTCCAATCAGTTAATCCAAACATCGCTTCCAACTCCTGCTGAGTTTTTTTTACAAATTTATAGATAAGCATTCTCTCTACTAATTCTAAGAGATTACTACGGTTAGCTTCATCCGTTTGCTGTACTTGATTTATCAAGTTTTTCGCTTGCTGTACGGCTTTATCTTCTGTTGCAACTACTAACTTAATCACACCTAGCCCAATCGAAGACGATGGGATATCATCTAACTCGTCTAAATAAATTATCCGAATTTGCTGTTGAGCTAATGATGTTTGATAAGTGAATGGTACGCCTGGGTCGAGACTGCGTTGAGCAAAAAGTAATACTGCTTGCCAACGACGTTGAGGTTTATATTGATTTATATACAGGAAAGCTTCTGTTATTATTCGCTAATAAATATCATCATCGCGTTGAAACTGTACCTCAACAAAATAGATTGGGTCTTCTGGAAAGTCAGATTTTGGTAGGAATAAACCATCGATACGACGTGCTAGTTCTTTTATTTCTACCGAGGTAAATTGGTAGTGCAACGCCAGGGATTCAGATTGTTCCAAAAGTTCAAATAAGACACCTGGAAGAGTTTGGAATAATGTATAAAAAATCGTGTCTGTTTTCATGAACTCTGGATATTTAAATATTTTAAGATTATTGTGGCTGACAGGGCAATATCAAATTGTGATATTATCTCCCCCTTCTTGATTGATAACTAATCGCAAAATTGATAATCCTAAAATTATCAAAAATAGCACTAAACCAATTGTGCAAGCATAGCTGATTTCCAAATTGCCAAACCCTTGCTCATATAGATAATAGACAATCGTTTTCGAGCTACTGAGTGGGCCTCCTTGGGTCATAATGTATACTTCTTCAAAAACCTTAGTAGCAGAAATAGCCGAAATCACCGCCACGAGTGCTAAATACGGTTTCATCAAAGGTATGGTAATATCCCAATGTTTGCTGACACCATCAGAACCATCGATTGCAGCAGCTTCATACACATCAGCAGGAATTGATTGCAACCCTGCTAAATAAATCACCATGTAGTAGCCTAGCCCTTTCCACACGGTGACAGCCATGACGCTGGCAAGAGAAATTGGTAGAATACCAAAAATTTTTTCTGGGCTAGTTAACCAAGGAATACCTTCTGGAAAAATACCCAAAGCTTTCAAAAACTGATTCAGTAACCCGTTTTCTGCATACAGCCATTTCCAAGCTATTCCCGCAACCACCATTGAAATTACCACTGGGGTGTAGTATGCCGATCTAAACCAATTCATCCCCCGCAGTTTCTGATTTACCAAAATTGCCAGCACTAGAGGAGCAATTACTAAAATTGGGACTACACCCACAAGATATAAAAAAGTGTTTTCCAAGGTTTTCCAAAAAACTGCATCCTTCCAAAGCTTGAGGAAGTTGGCAAAACCTATCCATTGTGGCGGCTGGGCAATATCTTCGTAGCTGGTAAAGCTCAGGTAAAAGGCTTGCAGTGCAGGCCAAAAGACTGTTAACGCCAAAAGAACTAAGGCGGGTAGTAAAAATAAATAAGGGGTCAGTCGCTGTTTAATGAATATCCAATTTTTAGGTGTTAATTGATTCATATAAGGTTTAATAGTTGTTTTCGGTTTGTCAGCAAGAATTTGGGGATGTGAGTAGATTTAAGCTTCAATATTGTAAAGGGATATATTTGCGTAGCGCTAATTAATAACTCGGAGATAAACTGCGATGGAAACTCAACACAACCCGCCAATTGAACATCAAAATGTCCCCATAAACCACCGTGGATTGCATGAATTTTTGTATAGTTCTGACGACGAACACACCGCTACTGAGGTGAGTATAACCCCTGAACTGGCAAACGATGGTACTGAAATCATTAACCTTGAGGCTTGGAGTGCATCTGCTCAGAACGCTAAAATTGCAGGTGTTTACGCAGTATTGGACGCAGAACGCACTACGCAGTACATTGGCTATTCTCGGAATGTGTTGCTTTCCCTAAACGGTCATATTAGCCAAAATGGTCAGCAAAAGTGTGCTTTTGTACGTGTGCAAGCGTTCAAGTTCCCCAAGCGTCAAGAAATGGAAGATTTGAGAGATGCGTGGATAGCAGAACTCGAAAGCACACCACCTGGTAATGCAACTGAAAGCGAAATGTGGGCTGGTACGGTAGGGGAAGCGGCCAAAGCGGTAATGTCAGAGGCGGAACGTCAAGCTTACGAGGAGAAAAAGCTAAAACTGCGGAAAGCAATGGCTGACACAACCCTCTCTAAAGAGTCAGAAACAATAGATGCGACTATAGCCGAACGTCAGCGTCAACTTGAAGCTGCTGTGACAAATGATGACTGGAGTGTAATTATTGACGCACAGACACAAGAAACCAAGTCTTAGGGTGAGTGTTCAGTCCTCTCGTTATTTCCCCACTTAGATACCCCATCTTTTCAACGGATGGGGTATCCAAGCATTTAGATGAATGTTTTTCCTGGCTTGGCATAGACACTATGCAGCTTTAGGGAGCTAGAAAAGTAATTGAGTTATATTGACACAGCAGAAATAGCACAAACTTGTAAACCAACTGGTGTATGAATAATCACAGATTCCACACTAAATACTTGGGCGATCGCACTTTGTGTTAGAACTTCTTCAGGTGTACCAACTTCCCAAATATGACCCTGTTTTAATAATGCAATGCGGGAACTATACCGGGCTGCTAAATTCAGTTCGTGTAAAACTGTGATAATAGTTAATCCCTGCTGTTGATTCAGTTCTTTAAGCAGTTCCAATAGTTGCAATTGATAGTTAATATCTAAAAAAGTTGTAGGTTCATCTAATAGTAAAACTTTTGGTTCTTGCGCTAGTGCTAGAGCTAAAAAAGCCCGTTGCCTTTCACCACCTGAAAGTTGTTCGATTAAGCGATCGCTAAATTTTTCTAATTGCGTTTTTTGAATTGCAGCTTCCACTTTGTCCCAATCTTCGGCGTTTAATTCCCATTGCCACCAAGGTTGATACGGTGTGCGTCCTAAGCTGACTAATTGTCGCACTGTTAAGCCAACAGGAACCGTTTGTTGTTGCGGTAATAATGCCAGTTTCTGTGCAACTAGATTTGGAGGTTGAGAGTGAATTGCTTTGCCATCAAGTAGCACTGTTCCCTGCTGTGGGGAAAGAATACGACTCAGTAATTTGAGTAAAGTAGATTTACCTGAGCCATTAGCACCAACTAAACTCAACCATTCTCCTGTTTGCAGAGTAAGATTAATGTTTTGAACAATTGGTACTAAGGTGTAACCGCCTGTGAGGTTTTGCAGTTCGAGTGGCATTTCAAATATTCAAAAATTAGAAACTTAATTTTACAGTGAGTTGATTATTTAGAACGCTTTTCACTCTCTCCCCAATCTATCGGGCAACTTTATCAGGAGACACCCCTTCGCTAGTTGCCCAGGTAGCAAAGGTGTGACGTATGTTACAGGGTCTAAGGGAGTAGGGCAATGCGTCCTTACTTATTGCCGTACAATAAGCCAAACCGAATTAACCCACGCTGATAACCGCGACGCATTAATCCCAGTGATAATGCCCCTTGGATAGTAGTCCAACCAGCATTTAGTAAACCCCAAAACGCTTGGGGAGTAAATGCGGAATCAATCACCACATTCCAAAAGGGGGCGACAGCAGTTGACCAATCAGCAGTACGGATATTATGTAATGGTAGTTGATGTGCGATCGCTTCGTACTCTGGCAAAGAAATCACATAAGGCAAACAATACACCCGATAAATATCCTGCAAATGCTTTTCCTCATCAGGCGTTAGTGGCAATTCATCAGTTGGTCGATGACACCAAGTTACCATAATTAACTTTCCACCAGGCTTCAATACTCGATAGCACTCTTGAAGAAACTTGGTTTTATCTGGCATGTGTTCGCCACTTTCCAGCGACCAAACCAAATCAAAAGAATCGTCAGCAAAGGGCATTGCTTGAGCATTTGCGACTTGGAACTGTGTTCTTAGGCTCAAATTAGCCTCTAAGGCGCGTTCCGTTGCTCTGGCAGCTTGCACAGGACTCAGTGTAATCCCTGTAGCCTTAGCATTAAACTTTTGTGCGAGGTATAAAGAACTGCCGCCAATGCCACAACCCACATCTAGGATATTGTCAGCTGCTTGTACCCCTGCCCAATTCAGCAGTTCTTCGATTAAATCAATTTGAGCCTGACGGCGGTCTTTTTTCTGGGTACCATCAGCACCATAATAGCCGTGGTGCATGTGTTCGCCCCAAATCTGTTCCCACAGACCAGAGGAAGCATCGTAAAATTGCTGAATTTGCTGGTAAAGTGTTGCGCTCATGAAAAAAGCAGTGTTAAGACAAAGCCGAATTTAAAAAAAACATACACATAGGCTACCATGTGTGTTTTTAATTAAAATAGGGTCTTTTGGTTTGCAGGGATAATAAACTCCGGTTTTTCTTCTCTGGAGAGATTTACTGATTTTCCCTTAATCAGCTGCCTTTGCTCTCATTTGCATACCGGATGTTTCCGGAATGCCTGGGATGATTGAGTTTTTGAATTTGAAATTTTCAATTAATTATGACTGTTGCTCGCACAATTTGTTTGGGTTTTCTAGCTGTCATCACTGTAGGTACTATTCTCTTGATGATGCCTTTCTCGACTAGCAATGGTACTTGGAATGACCTGATTGTGGCATTATTCACCTCGACATCCGCAGTTTGTGTCACAGGTTTATCAGTAGTTGATCCTGGTACTTATTTTTCCTTTTGGGGCCAGTTTTTTATGGCGCTATTAGTTCAGATTGGCGGTTTGGGCTACATGACAACTACCACATTTCTAATTTTGCTCATTGGTCGTAGGTTTGATATGCGGCAAAAAATTGCGATTCAACAATCTTTAGACCGACCGGGGATGAGTGGAAGCGCTCAAGTTATCCGTTCAATTATTGCCACCACTTTAATTTTTGAAATTACAGGGGTCTTTTTACTTCTACCAGCTTTCGTTCCTGAGTATGGATGGAGTAAAGGACTTTGGTTAGCAATTTTTCATAGTATAAATTCTTGGAATAATGCTGGTTTTAGCTTATTTAAAGATAACTTAATTGGGTATCAGTCATCATTCTTAGTAGTCTTCACTATCACAATGTTAATTATCTTTGGGGGGATTGGGTATCAGGTAATTTTGGAAATGTACGTTTGGTTGCGCGATCACGTTTTAAAAAAATCTATTAAAGCCCAAAGATTTTCTCTAGATTTTAAAGTTGCAACCAGGACAACTGTTATATTATTACTAATAGGATTTATTGCATTTTTCTGTATAGAAATCAGAAATCCTGAAACATTTGGCTCTCTAAATTTCCGTGACCAAGTATTAGTAGCTTGGTTCCAATCAGTTACTCCTAGAACTGCTGGTTTTAACACCATCGATATTGGCAAAATGACCACTGCTGGTCTATTTATTACGATCGCACTAATGTTTATTGGTGCAAGTCCAGGTGGTACAGGAGGAGGTCTGAAAACAACAACCTTGAGAGTCTTAACCAGTTGCACTAAAGCTATTCTCCGGGGGAAAGAAGAAGTTTTATTGTATGATCGCAAAATAGCAATATCTTTAATTTTGAAAGCTGTGGGTGTGTTAGTGGGTTCAGTAGCGACCGTGATTTTAGCTACAATTTTAATAAGCCTCACAGATCCAACATTAGATTTTATTAAAATTTTGTTTGAAGTGGTATCAGCCTTCGCGACTGTAGGGCTTTCTACAGGCATTACAGCAAGTATTTCTACAACAGCAAAGCTCATATTAATTGCCACAATGTACATTGGACGAGTAGGTATTTTACTACTGATGTCCGCTATACTAGGAGACCCCCGCCCTACCAGAATTCACTATCCTGAAGAAAATTTACTCGTCGGATAGTTAGGGATAGAGAGTAGGGAGTAGGGGATGAGGGAGCAGGGGAGACAGGGGAAGAATAACTAATGACCAATGACTAATGACTAATGACTAACAAGTAAACTGATAAAATATACATTAGAAGGCAAAAAATAAAATTTTTAATTCAAGCTGTATGAGCGTTTTTTGCCCTAAATACAGGGAGCCATAATAAGGATAAGAACGGTGAATCTATCATCATTAAATTTTTTTCGCAGTTTACGTAAAGATAACCAGCAATTTGCTGTAATTGGGTTAGGTCGCTTTGGTAGATCTGTCTGTTTTACACTGCACAATTTTGGCTATCAAGTGTTAGCAACAGATATTGATGAAAAACGAGTTTCAGAAGCATTAACTGAGGGAATAGTTGATCATGCTTTGCAATTAGACTCTACAGAACCAGCCGCACTTAAAGAAGCTGGAATTTTTGAATTTGATACTGTAATTGTAGCGATTGGCAACTACGTTCAGGAAAGCATTATAACCACCCTAAATGTGAAAGAGGCTGGTGTACCCCACGTAGTTGCCAAAGCTTCTAGTGAAGTTCATAGTAAACTGTTGCGGCGAGTCGGAGCAGATCATGTTGTTTTTCCTGAGTATGAAGCGGGTTGTGCTTTAGCGCGTACACTTACTAAACCAGCAATCTTAGATCGGTTTGACCTAGATCCAGATAACAGTATTGTAGAGTTGATTGTACCTGATGAATTTCACGACAAAACAATTACTGAGCTTCAACTTCGTAACCGCTACGGTTTAAATTTGCTAGCAGTGAGCCAGGATGGTAAATTTATAATTAATCCTGACCCCACAAAGCGTTTAGAGCGTGGTTCAGCAATGGTAGTTATTGGCTGCAACAAAGATATCAATCGTTTGCCAATTTAAAAAAGTTAGGAGTTGAGAGTTAAGAGTTAGGACTTATTAACTATCAAGGAAAATAAAAGCGCCAGTCCCCAGAATTGATGCTGAATTCTGAGGACTGGCGGATGACTTTTTCTTTTATTTCTAACTTTGAGCTTTTTATTGTCCGGGACTTGTTAAAGTAGGCTGGAATTCAACTGAGAAAGGCACATTGCCAGGGTCGGCTGAAGTTTCTGGTTGATTTGGCGTTTGTCGCTTAAGTTTTTCTACTAAATTACTTGTAGTAGCTGTTTGACTAACTTGAGGCTGCTGTTGCCCAATTTTCTGGGCAATTTGCTGTATTAACTGCTCAATTTTTTCAGCTTGTTCAATGTTCCCTTGCTCACGATACTTGTTATGGGCATAGTTCAAGACTCTACTAGCTTTCTTGATCTCGCCCTGATTATATAAAGTGACTCCCAAATTATAGTAGGCTGAGGCATTTTTCGGATTTAGGCGAATAGCTTGCCGATAAACAGAAATAGCCTCAGAAGCTTGACCATGAATTGCTAGCAAATTTGCCATATTGGTGTAGGCTGTGGCATTTTTAGGATCTAGCTGTAAGGCTTGGCGATAACTAGCGATCGCAGGCTCTATTTGACCTTGTTGTTGCAAGGCGATCGCTAAGTTAAAATAAGCGTTGGCGTTGCTGCTATCTAGATTAATTGCTTTTTGGTATGTTGCGATCGCATCCTCAAGCTGCCCTTGTTCATACAGCGCCAAACCCAGATTATACAACGCTGCTACCCTTGTAGAATCTATCACAAGACTCTGGCGATAAGCTGTGATCGCTGCCTCTTTTTCTCCTTGTCGGTGCAACACTAACCCTAAGTTGTAATAAGCTTCGCTAAAATTGGGATTAACTTTAATCGCCTCTGCATATTCTTGTAAAGCTACATCCAGGCGATTTTGCTCCATGAATATATTACCCAGATAATTTCGTGCTGCTGCAAGACTCGGATCTTGCTGCACCGCTTGGCGAAAAGCATATTCCGCACCCTGTAAGTCTTGGCGATTATAGCGCGTGACTCCTTGCTGGAAAAAGCTCGCGGCTTCGAGATTTTGAGAAACTGCGGTTTCCGCTAACAGCTTGCTTTCTGGAAAATTAGTAATTGCCGATGCAGTTAAGACCAAAAACGCAGAACAGCCACAGAATGTCACCCCGCAAAATAAATGTAACCACTGAGAAAATAGGGATTTTTCTGACATAAATCGCAGACCTATACTTATTTATTGGCTCCTCATAAGTCAGAATACCCACCGCGAAAGAAAAAATTCCAAATTTCCAACTTTTAACTCCTAACAGACGCGATTAATCGCGTCTGTACTCCCTACTCCCTACTCCCCACTCCCACAGCTGACGGCAAAATTAGCATTGCATCGCCGAATGAATAAAAGCGATATCCAAAAGCGATCGCTTCGTTGTATATATTCAATAACCGTTGTCTGCCAATTAGCGCACTTACCAACATCAGCAAACTGGAACGCGGCAGGTGAAAATTGGTAATTAAACCATCAACCACCCGCCATTGATAGCCGGGATAAATAAATAGGTCTGTTTTGCCGCAAAATGGTTGTAAATTCCCAGATTGAGCCGCCCCTTCTAAAGCCCGTACTGCCGTTGTTCCCACAGCAATAATTCGACCACCAGCTGCTTTAGTGGCGCGGATTTGCTCTACTGTAGCGGCGGGGACTTCAATCCATTCTTCGTGCATCTGGTGGGTAGTTACATCCTCCACTTCCACAGGGCGAAATGTACCTACACCAACGTGTAGCGTTATAAAAGCTTGATTGATATTGCGATCGCGCAACTTTTGTAATAATTCTGGGGTAAAATGTAGCCCTGCCGTCGGAGCTGCGATCGCTCCTGGTTCTTTGGCATAAACTGTCTGATACTGCTCGTCAGCAGCTTCTGAGGTAGTGATGTACGGTGGTAGCGGTACTTCACCAAATACCTCTAACAGTTGCACCAAAGATTTTCCCTCTGGCACATCAAATTGCAACAAACGCCCCCCGGTTGCTGCGTCTGTTTCTAGAACCGTAGCCGTGAGTTGGGGACTCTTTACTGGGGACTGGGGACTAGGGACTAGGGAAGATTCTTCCCAATCCCCAATCTCTAATCCCCAACCCCCAGTCCCCGCTTGCCTTGCTTCAAAAATAATCTTCGCTCCTTCTTTGAAGCTTTTTCCTGGCTTAACTAAAGCTAACCAACAGTTATACTGCCGTTCTTCCAACAGCAACACCTGGATTTTACCACCAGTGGATTTATGACCATAGAGCCTCGCTGGAATAACTCTTGTATTGTTCATGACCAACAAATCACCAGAGCGCAGCAGTGTAGGCAAATCGTGGAAAATGTGGTGCAAGGGTGCTGTTTCGATGCCTGTAGTCGGAGAATCAACTACGAGTAACCGTGAGCTATCTCTAGGAACTGCTGGGTTTTGGGCAATCAGTTCTAGAGGTAGTTCGTAGTCATAGCCAGCTACCGAGCAATCTAATTCAAAATCTTTTTCTTGTGGGTGAGAGGTATCTTTCAAATTGGCTTCTACTAGTTTTTGGTTTATTTAGTATTTATACTCTCTTAAAAAAGCTTATTTGAGCTTTCCCTTCTAAAGGAACTTTAAGGGATTTTTGTTTAGTTTCATCACTTGACTATAAGATAGGTACTATTAGGTAACACGGACAAATTAACATAAAAATTGGGTAAACCTCCCCATCTAAAAACGGGGGCTTTTACCCTACCGGGAAGAGGCACTGATTGACGAATATAGATATGTAGGATTGGCTTTGATCCCAAGCACCAACAAACATGGAATACTTGTACTATCTGGCAAATGCCAGTCTAACCTTGAGGGTCGTTCAACACCTGCACGCTAGACCCCAGACACCAGTTTCTTTCGTCACCGTAATTCATCAAATTGATGGCTGGGTGGTTAGGATCAAACTCAAAGGTCAAGTCTCGCCCCAAGAAGATGGCGACTTCCGCGCTTTTCTAAATGAATTAGGAATTAGCTACGAACCGCCAATGAGGGTGCAAATGGCACTTTGGAGTTTGGAAGCCGGACAGTGCCCTGTGGACGTGATGCGTCGCTATCAGGTTGCGATCGTCTCTCATGGTAGCCCAGAGAGAGATGAAATTGAAGCGTTCCGGCAACAGTTTGTCCGGGGCTTAGGCTACTGTCCAGAAACTTTGGCGTGAGACTATTTGGTTTTAACGCCACTACAAAATTATTGGTCATTGGTAATCAAAATATTTTATCGATTACCGATTAACCATTATCAATTGAAGAGTCGAAAGCTGCCAGAATGTATTCTTGCAGCTTAAACTTATATCCGGCGGCTGATGAAGTAGCTAGAGCTTCCTGGGTTGCTGTAACCACAGTCAGATTTTTTGATATCCTTTGACAGTAGACAATAGCAACATCAAATCGACAAGAATAATCTGCCTTCTCAGGGTACTGGGCTAAAAATATTCCAGCTGTTCGCCAGATTTTTGCTTGCTTTTGTGGGGTGATTGCGCTTCTTCCCCCTGCATCCCAACTACCTGAACTGCGGGTTTTGACTTCCACAAATGCCAATAATGACTGGGGAGTGGGGTATTCTCGCCTGCTCCCCTGCTCTTTCCCAGTTACTCCATGATATTCAGCAATAATATCGATTTCTCCCCAGCGACTAGAAAAGCGACGATGGAGAATTATCCAACCTGTAGATTGCAACCATTGGGCTACTAGGTCTTCTCCTAATTGACCAATATCTGGATAATGAGATGGAGGAAGGTTAGCCATTGATTAAAAATATTATGAATTCTATGAATCCTAGATTAAGCGATGCCTGTGGCGGGCTACGCCTACGCATAACAGGTTCTAAGCTAAACTCATTCCATACTGAGTTAGGGCGCAAGTGTAAAACAGACCATAAGGTTTGGGCAAGTATATTCAGCTTATTCCTTTGGGGAATAGTTGGCATCACGGCAACGTTTGGTTTTGCTCCCACAGCTTTGGCACTCGAATATAATAAAGAAATTTTGGTTGACGCTGATTTCTCAGGACGTGATTTAACAGATTCCAGCTTTACCAAAGCTAATCTCCGTCAGAGCAACTTCAGCCACGCTAATTTGCAGGGTGTGAGTTTCTTTGCAGCAAATTTAGAGTCTGTGAATTTGGAGGGAGCTGACTTGAGAAATTCCACTTTAGACTCAGCTCGTTTAGTTAGAGCAAATTTGACAAATGCACTGTTGGAGGGTGCTTTCGCTGCTAACGCCAGATTTGATGGCGCAATCATTGACGGGGCAGATTTTACCGATACGCTGCTGCGTTCCGATGAGCAAAAAAAATTGTGCAAACTTGCCAAAGGAACTAATCCCATTACAGGACGAGATACGCGTGACACGTTATTTTGTCCTTAGTATTTTTTAGCTGGGAATTGGAAATCGGGCATTGGGCATTGCTTATTCCCCATTCCCCATTCCCTACTCCCCATTCCCCATAATATATTGAACACCTACCAACCAGTGACACCAATCTTTTGACAAACAATTTTCATTCCTTTGCCTGGTGAAGAACTTGCTACAAAAGGAATTTCTCCTTTTTCTTCATCCTCTTCAAGTAGCTGTCCTTCTGGCCCGTAAATCGCAATGCGATTGCGAAACAGCCGCGATTCTTTGCACGATGCATCAAAGGTAGTCTCGAAGATGCCATCTCCGTAGATGCCGTAAAGTTTGTATGTGGTGCCCTTAATAGTTTCCGTGTCCAGAGCTACGCTGTTTCCCAATTTATCATGCCCTACAGTGATATATCTTTCTGCATCTTGAGC
>NZ_DASQZC010000167.1:0-8828 GCF_035638895.1 Nostoc sp.
AGAAAACAACTCGATAAATTAAAATAACCATGAGCCGCCCTTTTCAGATTGAAATCGCAGAGAGCGAAGAAGAACTTAAAAAACGTCTACAAACAGCGAATTTAGGAAACCAGAAAGAAAAGCTTATTATGCTGTGGTGGATAAAAAGCGGGCAGGTTAAGGAGCAGCAAGAAATCGGAAAACGCTTGGCAAAAGATACTTCAACGGTCACGAGATGGTTGCAGAAGTACAGAATTGATGGGATATCAGGCTTATTAGAAATCAAAAAGGCACCAGGAGCAAAACGAAAAATCGATGATGCTGCGATTGCAGCACTTAAGGAAGAGTTAAAAACAGGAAAAGGCTTTAGTAGCTATGGTGCAATAGTTGAGTGGTTAAAAGAAGAACATGGACAAGATATAGAGTATGCAACGGTTTATGCCTGGGTTCGATATCGATTAGGGGCAAAACTAAAAGTGCCTCGCCCTCAAAGCCATAATCAAGACGAGAAATTGGTATCTGAATTTAAAAAAACTCGGAATCATTCTTAATTGTCTAGAAAAATATCTAGCACCCGGCAAGTGTTTTCGCTACCTGTGCCAGGATGAAACGAGGGTAGGACTAAAAACTCTCACAGGAAAAGTGATTACAGCTTCCGGAGTCAAGCCCACTGTTAAGGTGATATGGCCAAGAGATAACTTTTGGATTTATGGTGCAATTGAACCATTGACTGGAGATCATAATATTATGAATATCCAAAACTAGATGGCGAGTGTTTTCAACAGTTTTTGGACTGGCTATCTGTGCAATTAGGCTCGGATTATGCAATTTTACAGATTGACCAAGCGCCGGCTCATACAAGTTCAGCGATTAGCTAGCAAGAGTTTATTATTCCTCTATTTCAACCACCATCGGCTCCTGAACTCAATCAAGAAAGAAAGGCTTTGGCAAGCTCTTAAGAAACCTCTCAAAAATCAACTTTTCTCTTCTTTACAAGCTTTAGGCGTAGGCGTAGCCCGCCGTAGGCATCGCATCCAAGAAATATTCGACCAACTTACATTTGAGCAGGTAATTTCTGTCTCTTCTTACAACTTTATCTTGGAAGCTTTATTCTATGCAGCTTCATGTTAAATTGGTATTAGACACGACTTGATTGTATTGTTAAACCCACTGGAATAACAAACCAGACGAAGTTTGAGGAAATCAAAGCCGTCGCTTCAAAAACGCTGCCAGTTGTTCAATCAAAACTATGCCAAGGAACCGACGCCCACAAGTTCAGGAGCTTTCCACTCTAATTGAGAGCTTCTTGTTTCACGCCAATCACAGAACCTCTACCGCCAAATTTAGTCCCCGTCTCACCCCTCTCCAAGCGACTACTGGCTGCTTGTAAGGCGATGCTGGGTAGGGGTACATCACCAACTTGGAGGATTAAGTTGGCGTTCTGTGGTGAGAGATAGAAATTGCTGAAAGCTTTAACTTCAGGACGTTTTGCAGCCGATTTCTTGACGTAAATAAATACGGGGCGAGCAAGCGGTTGGTAACGAGAATCAGCGATCGTTTGGGGACTGGGCTGTAGACAACCACTACCGCTATCAACAGCCATAAGTTTCAGTTTGTCTCGATTTGCTAAGTAGTAGGCATAGCCAAAATAGCCTAATCCATTAGGATTAGCCGCAATTCCTTCCACCAAAGCTGTGTCAGTTTTGCTCTTAGAATAGTCACTGCGGCTTTTTCTTTCCTCACCTACAACTGCAAGTGTGAAATAGTCATAAGTACCAGACTCAGTGTCAGGCCCATAAAGACTTAAAGGTTGATTGGGAAAGTTAGAACGAATTTGGTTCCAATTCGTTACTTTGCCTTGGGCGGCTGGCTCCCACATCTTTTTCAATTCATCCAATTTCAAGCAACTGGCAAAATTGTTTTGGGAGTTGACCACAACTGCCAGCCCATCAAAGGCAATGGGTAGCTCAACAAACTCTACATTATTTTGCTTACAAAGCTGCATTTCTTCAGCATTGATTGGGCGAGATGCGCCACTAATATCAGTTTCATTGGCACAGAATTTTTTAAATCCTCCGCCTGTTCCTGACACTCCTACTGTGAATTGCACACTAGGATTTGACTTCTGGAATGCTTCTGTCATCACCTTTGAAATCGGAAATACTGTACTAGAGCCGTCAATCTTAATCGACCCTGATAAATTTCCCGAAGCGTTCACTTCCTCTGCTTGAGTTACAGCTTGAGGAAAGGAAACTGTTGTATCCTCTGTTTGATTATTACCGCAAGCTGCCAATCCCAAAGTTGCCAACGAGATTAAAAATGCCAATCGAGTTTGAGAAACCATGATCGTTTTACCTACTTTAAGCACTAGCACCGACTTGTTCAGACGTTTTCTGCTTCTCTTGTTGGCGACGTTGCCGTTCTAAATCAGCTTGACTATCAGGAACGAGCTTTTCTAACAGGCGAACAACTATAGGCAAAAAGCCAATTAAAAGCACAACACCTAAGATGTTAAAGATCATCTGAGCATTAGCAACTTGTCGCCCTACGCCACCTCCACCAGAGATTGCTTGAGCTAGTTGGACGAGTTGAGGTGCAAAAATAATCCCCACAGTGGCACTGACCAGGTTAAACAGGAAATGAAAAACGCCTGTTCTTAGAGCCGCGCTACCCCGACCAACGGTAGACAATAATGTATCAGCGCAAGTACCAACCTCTGCACCTAACATAATTGCGATTCCCGCAGGCAGAGCAATGATGCCAGAACTTGCCAAAGTAATCACGATCGCCACCGTTGCAGAGGAAGATTGAATGATCACGGTAAAAATGGCTCCGACTACAGCACCCAAGAAAGGATTACTGCCTAAGGTTTCCATCCAAGTGATGAATGGTGTGTATGTGCGGAAGGGCTTCATCGCTTCGTCAATTGCTTCTAGCCCATAGAACATTAAGCCAAATCCCAGTATGATAATGCCGATGGTTTTCTGCCGATCTGTTTTTCCCAGAAATAACAGCAATAACCCGGCAAACATTAATAGGGGAACATACAGTTTAATGTCGAGAGAGATGATCTGTGCCCCGACTGCTGTACCAATATTAGATCCGAGTACCACACCGAGGGATTGCACGAAGGTCAATACACCAGCACTCACCATTGCAATTACCATGATAATTGTCACTGAGGAGGACTCTAATAGCGTCGTTGCTACCGCTCCAGTGAGTACACCAGCAAAGCGATTGGTGGTACATTTACTTAAGAAATTTTTCATCCGCTCTGTCCCCAGGTTTTCTAGCCCTTCAGACAGACGGGTGACACCAAAGATAAACAGCACTAAACCTGCTAACGCACCCATCGCCATTTTGAAAAAGTCAAGGACAGGATCTTTCTTGCCGGCTTTTGCTTCTGAACCTTCAGATGCAAAGGCAGCTTGACTAGTATCAAATTGAATGGTTGCTGGTGCATTTTCAGGAGCGATACTCCCTTGGAGTGGCTTTGCCAACGCCTGGATAATGCTAACCTCTGATGAAAGTGAGCTGACTAACGGTACACGTCCTAAAAGAGAAGGGTATAAAACTAACGTCAGCACGAAGAAAGTAACACTTAAAAATTTCAGAAACTTTTTATTAAGTTTTTTCAAAAAAAACACAGCTACTCCTTGCAATTGCTACATTTTTCTTCATGAAAGTCATGTGTTCTGCTTAACAAAAACAGTTACACTCAAATATCTTATTGCTCTTACTTGTACACGCATTTTTACTACAAATGCTGATCCAAAAAAGTTAAAAATTGATTAATTTAAGGTTATAAGACTTGGCTGACGCTCTGATGCGGGGACGCGTCAGTTTAAATCATAAGTCTTCAACCCTACATGATATCAAAATCCTCTCAGAGTGTTTGGCATTTTTCAACACCAAGTTTGCACAACATGACCCTTCAACTGTTGTCCTAGCCAAGGTGTATTTTGTGAAAGAGTATAAAGACTTTTTCGTTCGACTTTCCAGGTTTGCTGGGGATCAAATAAAGTAAGTTCTGCTGGTTGATGAGGTACGATCGCACTGACTGTTTGCCCCAAACACTCTGCTGGACTGGTACTCAATGCCCGCCATAATTCTAAGGCTGTAAATTCTTCAGTTTCAACGAGATATTGCCATAGCAAAGGTAATGCTAACTCTAAACCAATTGCCCCTGGAGGCGCTTCGGCAAAGGCTTGGACTTTTTCTTCATAGCTGTAGGGTGTGTGATCAATAGCGATCGCATCTATCACACCCGCACGCACTCCTGCACGCAACGCCGCTACATCACTAGAATTTCCTAATGGCGGGTCTAAATGCAAGCTAGTGTTATAACTCTTAACTGCTTTTGTATCAAGTAAAAGATGCATCCAGGTGGTGCTGGCGGTGATGGGTAAACCAGCAGCCTTAGCTGAAGCGATGAGTTCCACGCTGCGAGATGTAGAGACGCGCATAATAT
This sequence comes from Nostoc sp., assembly GCF_035638895.1. Lineage (GTDB taxonomy): Bacteria > Cyanobacteriota > Cyanobacteriia > Cyanobacteriales > Nostocaceae > Nostoc. The sequence goes on from NZ_DASQZC010000167.1 coordinate 4,451, forward strand.
GGACTGGTGTACCAATGGTTGCAACCAATTCTAATAAAGCTGCGATCGCACTAGTTTCGGCGCTGGCGGGTATTGGGGGTAAACCAAAACGCAGAGCATTTGCCCCTTCTCTCATTACACCATTTGCTGATAACTGGCGATCGCTTGGCCAAAATGCGATTGGTTTGCCCAACGGCTGGACATACTCTAACACTCGCCGCACTAGCGCCAAATTCTCTAAAGGCTTACCATCGCTAAAACCAACAACTCCAGCAGACGCTAAATCTGCCAATTCCGTCATTTGCTTGCCAGCAACATCTAGGGTGATAGCACCCCAGATGTGAAGTAGGGGGACAGGAGAGGCAGGGGGAGCTGAATTAATTTTTTCGCTCTCTTTTATTTTCCCGTGTCTCTTTTGCTGCAACTGTGCCAGAAGTGCAGGGTTATCAATAGCTGGGGATGTATTGGGTAAGATGCTAATTCTGGTAAAGCCGCCAGCAGTAGCAGATTGCAAGAGAGACAATAGGGTTTCTCGTTCTTCAAACCCTGGTTCACCGGAATGGCTGTACAAATCTACTAACCCCGGCCCGATAACTAATCCCCGACAATCTCTGACTGGAGTATCAGGGCTGATGTCAGTAATATGCGAAGCCACTTCTTGGATATAACCATCAGCAATCAGCACATCAAAGAGTTCATCGATTTTAGAAACTGGGTCAATTACCCGTACTTTTTGCAGTAGTTCAGTCATAAAAGTTTTTAGTTATGAGTTATGTCATGTTCGCTTGATTACTTATTAAACCTGAAGAACCCCACCCCGCCAAAGCTACGCTTTGTCTCCCCTCCCCGCTTGCGGGGAGGGGATTAAGGGGTGGGGTACAATGACTGTGGAAATCATAACTAATTATGCAAACATGATATTAGGGGTTAAGAGTTAAGAGTTATGAGTTATTTGTTCCTTGCTCATCACTTCTAACTTTATTCATCACTCATAATTTTTCACTCCTAACTTTATTCCTAACTCCTAACCCTGGCAATTTTTGATTTTAGATTTATTCTTCAATCCAAAATCCAAAATTCAAAATCCAAAATTGAATGGCTCCTAACTTTTTTACAACGCCCCTGCTGCTGTTTTATCTAGTACGCCTCCGCCGAAGTGAGCGGTAATGTTCATCGCTTGCAATACTGGTAAACCATCCATTCCACAAGGATAGTCGATAACACTAACTGCACCATTACCCTGACGGAAATTCCAGAAATTTTCCAGCGATAAACCTAGAACGTGACAAAGTAAGGTTTTATTAGTTGCGTCGTGAGCTACTACTAATACAGTTTTGAATTGATTAGTTGATGCAGTTTCTACAATTGATTGCCAAGCTGCAACACTACGTTCCCACACCTCTTGCAAATTTTCCCCTTCAGGCATTTGCACTTGGGCTGGCACTAACCGCCAGCGCTGCAACTCTCCGGGAAATTCTTGTTCTATTTCGGATTCAAATTTTCCTTCCCAGAGTCCGTGGCTGATTTCTCTTAAACCATCTTGCAAGTCTAACTTTACATTAGGATGTTGTTTTAGGATAATCTCTGCTGTTTCTTTCGGGCGTAGCATTGGGCTACTGACAGCATAATCAATCGCTACATCTTGGAGAAATTCGCCTGCTTTTTGCGACTGTTGTCTACCGTTGTCGTTCAGGGGGACATCAATTTGCCCTTGAAACCTGGTTTGGCGATTCCAGTCAGTTTCACCGTGACGCACCAATAACAACCGTATTCCTTGATGATCCGGTCGCAATGAGGGTAGACTTTCCCCAGTGTGTTGTGTCTGATTTAAGGATTCTAGCTGAACTGGTTCTCCCAATCCTCCAGCAAAATTTAGTACGGTGATACCACAGTTAGATTGCTGTATTGAATGGTAGCGACTTGCAGGGATTCCCAAGGCTGTGCTAATCAGGGCGCGATTAATGCCGTTATGTCCCACTATGAGAATAGTTTCGCCTTGATGTTGGGACAAAGTTTCTTGCCAAAAGTGCCGCGCTTGTTCGTATAAAGCAAGAACAGGAAAATGTTCTCTTGTCCCTTGTGCATCATTTAGCAGCATCCGCAGTTCGTCGGGGCGTTGATGCCAAGTCCGGTAGTCTTCGGCAAATTTCTGCTTAACTTCAGCAGTTAGCAGTGCTTCCCATAAAGGTAAGTCAATTTCTAGCAGCAAATCAGAAACTTGGATTACAGCAGACTGTTCAGGATGAGTAGCTAACTCACTATGGATAATATCTGCTGTGTGTTTCGCTCGTTGCAGGGGACTGCTGTAAATCGCATTAAATAAAATATTGCTGAGGGCTTTGGCAGCAATACTTGCATCGTTACGACCTTTCTCGGTTAATGTTGACGCATCAGTGCGTCCCTGAATACGCCGCTCGGTGTTATAACCGCTTTGACCGTGGCGCACAATGATGACACGAGTCATCTAAAAGCCCTCCTCTTATCTAGACGATTAATTTTACTGCAAAATGATTGCACATTTAGCAATTTAGGAAGGCAGATTTAGTTAGATAAGAAACTTTATGCTTGTGGAGGACGTAGGATGAGCAGCTAAAATTGCTGCTGTAAGCTGTTATGTATACAACTTGCACAATCAGGGCGGGCAAGATGCCCACCCCACAAGCATATTGAAAAAATATTAGTGCAAATTAAAGGCGCAACAGCTTATTAACAATATAGCGGTTCTCAATTGTGTGGAATACAGACCTAACCCCCAGCCCCTTCCCTGCGACGGAAGGGGAGTGAGCATCAAAGCCTATGGTGTACAAGCATCTTTATACAAAACCAAAGTCTTGTAGATCCTCCTAAATCCTCCTTAAAAAGGAGGACTTTGAAAGGTTTTTGCCCCCCTTTTTAAGGCTACGGTGTACACACAAGTCTGTCGCAGTTATATCTTTATTAATAAATCTCGCACTGCGTTTCTATCCCGCCTCGGAATGAATTCCGAGTCTCATAGCTAAAGTCCACTCAAGTGGACTAAATGATTAATTCAGTCCACTTGAGTGGACTTTAGCTATCAGCCCTGAACTTCAGTTCTGGGCGGGATTGCCTGTCTGTGTGATTTTACTCTGACAAAAATGTGGGTAGAGAATTTTTCGACTTGTGTATACACCGTAGCCTTTTTAAGGGGGGGATCAAAGCCTGTGGGGTAACTCTAGAAGAATTGTGTGTACACCGTAGCCTTTTAGGAAAGAGGAATGGAAGTGAGGTCAAAATGATTGCTTCCATTCGAGAAGGGCTATATTTCCTAACAAAACTGTTTTGATTCAAGCAGAAATATTTGGTCTGATACTATTGACGAAATTTTTGCAACAGATAAATAGTAGGGGACTTTAACGTAAAAATCATGTCCCGCAAGGAACTGAAGTTCCTTGCTAATAGCTAAAGTCATCTGAAGATGACTAAATATAGTCAAAAATCTCTACTCGATTTCAGTAGACTTTAGCTGTTAGCCTGGAACTTTGGAGAACTCTAAAAAATCAATTATCCAATTTTTGGAATCAAAACGCTTTTTCCTCCCCCTGCTCCCTGCTCCCCTGCCTAAAAGCGAAAGGTGAGCAAGTAAGCCGACTTTGTTTTTGCTGATGATCAGGCAAATAAGGCATCTACGCTCAAAACTACAGCGTCAACCTTTATACCTAAATTATTCTCTCCCTATATCTAACTGCACTTGCAATCCATCATTGTCATTCCCAGACTGAGCCGGTGCTAATAAAACAGAACTGTCTGGCTGTGATAATGATTCGTTAAACTGGATTGTGACTGGAGTTTTATTGTCTCTTCTATTATTGTTGGAAATGCTTGCTGGATTAGTTTGCTCAAAAAAGCTTTTAAAGTCTTCTTGGGCTGTTCTTTGATCAATTCCAATGAGAGAATTACCAGTTGATCTGTATTGCTCTAGATTTGAGCTTGATGTTGGTGACTGTGCGTATACTTGGCTTCCTAAGCTTGCAAAGGCTGCCGTAATCCCCAAGAAAGCAATAATTTTGGTGTTCATTTGTTTTATCCAAATTATCTTTAATATTGCTCGTGCTTATTCTCTGGGCAAATTATTTTGATGAACGTCTATCATTAGGTTCTACAACAATAATTTTATTGCGTATATATTTAGAACGTCAATGATTTCGGCTCTATCTAAAGTTACTTCTACTGTCATCGTATTGCTTAGATTTGTACCAGTTGGAGAGTAGGCTTATCTAGTTCAGTTTCCGAGCGATCGCAGTTACAGCAGTTTGCGATCAAAGTCACTACAAAAAGAGCTATCTAAATAGGCTCAAAGAATAAACCACAATGATTAAACCAATTTAGAGCATTTTCATCAGTAATGGCATTAACAGCCATAGTTATTGCAACATCTAGA
>NZ_DASQZC010000168.1:0-1854 GCF_035638895.1 Nostoc sp.
CGGTTGATCCAAACGCCTCTGAGTCCAGCTGCTTTAGCTCCGTGGTAATCTTCTACAACGCTATCGCCAATATGCCATGCTGCCTCTGGGGAACATTTATGTTTATCTAAAGCAATGGCAAAAATTTGAGGATTGGGTTTAGCTGCACGCACCTGGGTAGAAATGGTGACGGAGGTAAAAAACTCTCTCAATCCCAAACTTTGCAATACTGAGTAAATCCGAGAATCAAAATTGGACAGCACCCCCAAGGTAACTCCCAACCGCCGCCAGTTAATTAAAGCTGGTAAAACATCGGGATAGACAAACCACGGTTCGGCAGTGCCAAAGTGAATGTAAAGTTCGCTAAAAAAAGCCGAAAAGTCAGAAAATTCCTTGAGAACTCCAGCACTTTCAAAAGTGTTCAGGGCAATTATCCGCCACCAATCAAACTCGCGCTGGGGAATATCTTGCAGTTCTGCATCTGGAAACATCGGCGGCGGCGCTGCTTTAAAGCTTTTGATGAAAGCTGTATTCAATGTTTCGGCTGAAACTGTAACGCCAAATTCCTGGGCTATCTGACTATAAACTTCGCCCACACTACCTTTGACATCGAAGAGTGTACCCACAGCATCTAAAAAAATAACTTTCGGTTGTTCCATCAAAGTTTGATTGAATTGGGGATTGGGGAGTAGGGAGTGGGGAGTGGGGAGTGGGAAGAGTCACTAATAACTAATGACTAACCTTAAGTTAACGAGAAAGTGTTTCTATGATCGGACGAACTAACCAATTAAAACCAACTTTGAGTTGGTGGTCTAAAGTTGGCAATCTATATAAATAGGCAATTCGACGGGCGACGGATGCCAAGGGGCCATCTAGTTTAATTCCCAAACCAGTGAGAGTGGCGTTGTCTATTCCTAGTGCCATCATTTCTCCTAGCTGTTGATAACGGAAGGGAAGCAGGGGGCGATTGGTCAGACTTGCCCAGATATTCCAAGCAGTATAATCCGCTTGTTGGAAAGCCGCTTGTGCGGTGGCGGGGACTTGCTGTCCTTCAACATCATGACAGTCTGCTAAATCTCCCAAGGCAAAGATTTCTGGATGATCGAGAACTTGCAAATTAGATGTAGTACTGATTTGACCACGCTGGTTTTGCTTGAGGGGAAGAGATTTCACTACAGGCGCAACCCTAGTTCCCACAGTCCAAATTACCAAATCTACGGGAATCGTGTCTAACTGGTTTTTGTACTCTAGGGAAATGGAATTTTGCTCTATTGATTCCACTTTGGTTTCTAAATCAAGAAACACGCCACGGGCTTCTATTGCTTTCTTTGCTGCTTCCCGGTTAAACTCTGGGGAAGTTCGCAAGATTTGGTCAGCAATTTCAATGATCCGAAAGCGTCCTCTTTCACCTAGTCTGTCGGCTAACTTACAGGCTAACTCTACACCACTGTAACCACCCCCAATAATCGCCACCCGAATTTTATCAGCATCCGATTCTTCTAAAAATCGCAGACGTTCTTCCAAACGATAAACATCAGAGATTGTGCGGAATGGGTAGGCGTAGGATGTTGCACCAGGCACTAAATCTAGCGGTGTCTCACCTCCTAGTGCCAACACTAGGCGATCATAAGGGATTTCCGGCCCTTCATGTACATTTACCAGTTTCTGGTCGATGTCGATTCCAGACACAACCCCTTGATAAAAACGCACCCCTGTGCCTTGTAAAAGTTCTTCAAACGGTGGGGCAATTTCCCAGGTTTGCAGTTCGCCAGTGAGTAATTCGTAAAGTAAAGGAGAGAATAGGAAGCGATCGCTTTGATCTACCAGAACAATTTCGGGTTTTTGCGTAGCTTCCCAAGGTAACTGGCTTAAGCG
>NZ_DASQZC010000169.1:0-7295 GCF_035638895.1 Nostoc sp.
AGCACTACTCCCTACGAAAAGGAATACATCCGCAAGGACGGCTCACGCTGGTGGGGATTGTTTTCTGCCAAGCGTCTCAATGAAGAAGAGGGCGTGGAATTTATAATTGACATCACCAATCGTAAACAAACCCAAGCCGAGCGCGAACAACTCCTTGCCCGCGAACAACACTATGCTAACCAATTGCAGGGATTGACAACAGCAGCGTTAGCAATCAATTCTGCCATGTCGGTTCAAGAAGTTCTGCAAGTAATTACCGAGCAGGCAGCATCGATTATTAGTACGCACCAGTCCGTCGCCAGCATGACCATTAATCAAAACTGGGCACAGGCAATTAACGCTGTTCACCTGTCTGATAAATACGCCCAGTGGCGAGACTACGATGAAAAGTCAGATGGGTCTGGAATTTACGCCTGTGTATGTCACCTAAATCAGTCAATGCGGATGACACAAGCCGAACTTGAAAGTCATCCCCGTTGGCGAGGCTTTAGCAACGAGGCAAAAAACCACCCTCCGATGCGGGGCTGGCTCGCAGCACCTCTGGTGGGACGAGACGGACATAACATCGGGTTGATTCAACTTTCAGACAAATATGAAGGTGAGTTTACCGAAGCGGATGAAGCCATACTGGTGCAGTTAGCACAAATGGCATCGATCGCAGTTGAGAATGCGCGATTATATGAATCAGAACAGCAAGCACGGTTAGCAGCAGAAGCATCACGGGAAGAAGCTGAAGCCGCAAACCGGGTTAAAGATGAGTTTTTAGCGGTACTGTCACACGAGTTGCGATCGCCTCTCAATCCAATTCTCGGTTGGTCTAGTCTACTTCAGAGCCAGAAGCTTGATGAAACGAAGACAGCATACGCTCTAGGAGCTATTCAACGCAATGCCAAATTGCAATCAGAATTGATTGAGGATCTTTTGGATGTTTCCCGCATTCTGCGGGGCAAACTTAGCCTGAATGTTGCTCCAGTCGATCTTGCTGCGACGATTCAAGCAGGGATGGAAACGGTGCGGCTAGCAGCCCAAGCTAAGTCAATTTCAGTGCAGACAGTACTTGAACCCAACGTTGGTAAAGTTTTGGGTGATTCAACTCGTTTGCAACAAGTGATTTGGAATCTGCTCTCAAACGCGATTAAGTTCACGTTTGAAGGGGGACAGGTAAATATTCATTTAGAGCAACTTGGCTCTGTTGCCCAAATTACCGTCAGCGATACAGGGAAGGGGATTCATGCTGATTTTCTTCCCTACGTGTTTGATTATTTTCGCCAAGCAGATGGCACTACCACAAGAAAGTTTGGTGGATTGGGATTAGGGTTAGCGATCGCGCGTCATTTAATCGAACTGCATGGTGGCACAGTTGAGGCAGAAAGTCCAGGTATTGGGCAAGGAGCCACCTTTACAATCCGGCTACCGCTAATGTCCACTCAGCCAGGAAGAAATCAGGACAGTACGCTGGTTGTTCCGTTTCTAGATTTGACTGGTATCAAAGTTTTAGTAGTGGATGATGATACCGACACGCGGGAATTGACTGCTTTTGTGCTAGAGCAGTATGGGGCAATTGTCACAGCCGTGTCTTCAGCTACCGAGGCATTCTTGGTTCTCACCCAGTCCAAACCTGATGTGCTGCTTAGTGATATTGGGATGCCCGGTGTAGACGGTTATATGTTGATACAGCAGGTTAGAACCTTGTTGGCACAAGGCGATCAGATAAAAGCGATCGCCCTGACAGCCTACGCCGGGGAGATGAATCAACAACAGGCACTAAAAGCAGGTTTCCACAAGCACATCTCTAAGCCAATAGAGCCAACGACGTTAGTGCAAGCAATCTCTAGCCTAGTTCGGTCTACTTAGCTCTAACTTGAGACTTTAAAATTCGGCATTGCATAGTTGCGGGATGATTTAGCAACTTTCAAAATTCTCCCCCTGCTTGCCTCAATTCATCCCACTATTCTGCAACGCCTAAAATTCTTCTCCTTGGGGAAGCGGGAAGATTTCACCAGCTAAGTAAGCTTGAAAGTGTTTTTGGAAGTACAACCAGGAAGTCATATCTTCCCCATCTATCAATGCTTTTGGGGCTTTTTTATATAGAGGAATACGGTTATTAATTTCGTCTTGCAGCAGTGGGGGCAGTTCTGCTAAACCATTGACTTTGCTACCAACAGCACTGTAGATCAGTTGACCGGGGCGATCGCCCATTTTCATCCACGGAAGCCATTGACCAATTCTATCCCAACTCAGTTTGAGTTCAGAAACTGATTTAAGTGCTGGGTTGAATAAATCTGCGGTTGGCACAGTTAACTTAAACAATTCTGCTGCCTGATAAATTGGATTTGGGCTGTATTCGGCAAATTTGCGATCGTCTGCTAAGGGATTGGGGTAATGGGGAAATATATCAAAAACAAAGGTTGTGCTGTCACCATCTACTTGTGCGGGGAAATTTCCTTTAAACTTCCCCTGCACTGGATTATTAGCAACGTGAATCACTGGAACTGTCTCGCCTGTCCAAGGATTCTCCCATTTGGACAAAACCTCATCTGTTTGTGGGTTGAGGTAATAAGTTAATTCTCTAGAAGTAAAATCCCAGCTACCCTCATCTGTGGGAATACACCTGCTAACACTCAATCCCAGCATCTTAAACAGGAGTTGTCTTTTCTCTCCGGGGATAAAAGCGTAAATTTTACCTTTCCAAATCAGGAAAGTAGATTCGCTAGGGTCGAGGGAAGAACGGGTTTTAACCCAGTGCTGCGCTTTAAGTTCTTGGATTTGGGCAACCATCTAAAGCATCCTTAGTGTTTGGATAACAAAAGAATAAGCTAATTTTGTTATTAGTCATTTGTCATTAGCCCTATTTCAATTGTTGGAAGAATAGTTTGAGCTTATTTTCATCTAATTCACCGTTGGTGCGAACGGCACTACACAAATCTAGTCCGAAAGGAGCAACTTGTTTGACTGCCATTGCAACATTTTCAGGTTTTAGCCCTCCAGCTAAGAAAATTGGCACGTTTACTTGCTCACGAATTTGGGCGCTCAAGTTCCAGTCGTGTAAGCGTCCTGTACCGCCCAACTCTTTAATGACCAGTGATTGATTACCGGAGTCCAGTAGTATTGCATCTACGTATGGCGCTACGTTGATTGCCTCTTCTATGGATTTTTCTGTAATCACATGAATTACTTGGACAATGGAAATCCCAGGTAAGGCATCTCGTATATCTTGATAGCTTCCTGATTCTAGGCGATCGCAGATTTGCACAGTATTTGTCCGACAGCGCCTTACTTGCTGAATAATCTCCTGAGCATCAAGGCTTGAAGTAAGCAAAAAAGTAGCGATCGGGGGTGGTACACAAGCAGCAATTTTCGCAATTAATTCTTCAGAGATGACACCGGGGCCACTTGGCATCTGAGAAACCAAACCGAGTGCAGATGCACCGCAGCGAATGGCAATCCATGCTTCTTCTATGCTGCTAATACAGCAAATTTTGACTCTTGGGTTTGCTGTTCTTTCCATTATTTTTGAACTACTAAAGTGCCAATAATAAATATATTTTGAAATGCAACAATCAGTCTTTGATACTCGTGAACAAGGATAAAAACTGCAATCTTTTGTCCTTTAAAAAATTAAACTGATTCAGAAAGTCGCTCATCTAGACGGCGAAACAAATACAGCCAAAGCGGTAGAGAACTATTAATCGCAATTAGGCGCACTAAATGACCAGTTGTGACAATTTCAACATTATGATTCAATGCCAGGGAAACTAAAATCATTTCTGCTGATCCTCCTGGTGCTGTGACTAAAAGACAGGTTAACCAGTCCCAAGAGGTTAATTGCATCGCAAGTATAGCAGCGATCGCTCCCGCTATTAGGGTCATTCCCACAGACATTAAGGCATAGCCGACAGTCCGCTTTCTAAAGTTGGGTTTGTCTCCCCAATACTCACCAATAGTAATTCCCAGGAGCATTTGACCCAATAAGTTTATTATTGGCGGCGGACTAAAGCTAATATCACCGACAAAAGGTAGCCAATGTAGCAAAGGATTAAACCCGATACCAATTAATAATGCACCAAAGAAATCGCCAGCCGGAATTTTAAATAATATAGCTGGATAAACTACTAATCCAGTAATTACCAGTACTAACAAGAGTAATTCTAATTGAGATGGATCAAAATTTAGCCAAGCAGCGTTAATTGACAGTGTTTGCGGATAGTAATTACCAGTTGATGTCTTAGCGATAAATGGAATTAGAATAACTACTGAGGTGACGCGAATTGCCTGAACTAAGGCAACCAAACTAACATTTTTGTTGTAATCGGCGGCGATCGCTGCCATAATTCCAACACCACCAGGAACTGTAGCCAACATTGCTGTCAACAGGTTGGTTTTGCTAAGGCGTGAGTAAATATAACCAATACAGCCTCCACTCAGCAGCAGAAATAAGGTAAGAAAAATAAATATAGGAATATTAGAAGCAACACTAGCTAGATTACCGTGGGTATTGGAAGCGCCAACAGTTAAGCCTACAAGTGCCATTCCCACTTTTCTCGCAGTGCGGTTAGGTTGGGGAGAATATTGATAAAAAATTCGACACCCTTGAAGAACCACTGTACCAGCAGCAATCCCGCCAAATATCCAGGCAATTCTACCAATTTGGAACTTTGCCAGAAGTAAACCCAGAGGTAATGCCAGAAGCATTTCCAACACAAGGACAATTAATTGCTTCGTAAATAGCTGTTGTTTGGTAACAACAGGATTTTCATCAGTGTGTTCTTCCAGGTTGGGATCAACACTTAGGCTTTGATTCATCTATAAGGGGCTTTTTTATTAATTTAACTTATGTACTTATGTTAGGGCGATCGCACAAGCTAACTAGAATCTATCAAGTCAAGTTCACTAGGTTTTTTGCGTTCTTCTCTACGAAACGCTACGCCAATGCCTCCTACCCCAATACGGTTCGGATAAGCAGGGGAGGCAGGGGAGGCAAGAGGGTATACAGCCATTCTTTTCTCCGCCCTGCTTCTCTTCTCCCCCTGCTCCCTCTGCCTGCCTCAACCAAGAAATTCCTTAACCGAACGGTATTGCCTCCTGTGGGTACTCCGTTGGAGAACTCGAAGAGTAGCCGCTTTGCGTGCGGTAGCCTGCGACAAGCCGCTCCGTGTCTACGTTAAAAAAATGCTAGATCAGCGACAACATTTGCTACCGAGAGCTTACTTATGCATTAAGTATGGGGTTGTTCCCCCTTGCCTCTTTTTGACTTTTTTCTAAAGGCGATCGCTCTTCGCTGCTAATTCTGGCGTTGCATAGTTGTGGGACAACTGCGGTGCAAAGGAAACTCTATCAAATCTATCCCACATTTATGCAACGCCCTAATTCTCAAGATTGCAGCACTCTACTTTTGGTTCAGTTGCAAAATCATTCAAACCCACAGCTTTCAATAGCGCCGTCCAAGAAGTATCTTGCGAATTGGTGCGACGCAATTCACTAGCAGCACTCAGTGCTTCATACCAAATACCATTAGCCGCATAAAGATTTATTTGCTGGCTTGGTGTTGCTTTTTCCAATTGAGTTTTCAAAGCAGGGTTTAGTTGCTCCCGTTTTACATAGCCTTCAACATTAGCAATAATTTGGTTATCCTTCTGACAGTAGATGTTAAAATACCATCGGTATTGCTTGCCCATCTCTAAAGGTGCTGCTTTTGATGGCAAGCGAAGATTTACTATTCCTGGTGTCCCCGATAAAGAAGTTTTGTAAGTAGTCTGATTTTGTGCTTCATCTTCTAGGACAAACTCTCCAGATGCAAAGTCTGATGTATAAGGAACATAGAATACGAAACTAGGATGGTCTGCGATCGTTGTTCCAAACACCAATTCTGATTCTGAATAAACAGGTACTAAAGCTGTGAGCCGCTTTCGAGAAGAAGTCAAAGGTTTATTTATATCCTGACCACAGCCACGACTACCTGCTTCTCCTCGCTTACCCGGTTCCCCGATATCTTTTGGTGGAGGTGGCGCAGCGAAAATCAATGATTGATTTAATTGTCCGTTGGGATTTGCAGGCTGTGCCTGCACACCTATGGAGCTAAAGAATGTTAAACTAACGGCGAGGAAAATTTGAATCTTTTGCATAGAGAGTTTCATCTTTTTTTATACCTCAAGTTATAGAAATTACTTGTCGCTGCTTTGTTGTAAAAATAGGTAAATTGCCACAGTGCCGCCAGTAGCCACTAAAACCAAAGCTGACGGAACTAGGGGAACCCAAATCCCTTGGTAAAAGAGAATTAAGCAAAAAACGTATAAGACTCCAAGTACACCTCCTCCTGCTAGAACTAAATATAGTCTTGAGCGATCGCTAGCTGCGATCGCCACTGATCCAGCTACGGCAAACGCACCTCCAACCACTGACCAACTCCAAACCCACAAAACTTCCCCCCAAACGGGCAATACTGAAATCAAAGGTCGCCCATCCATCACCGCGCTCACCAGCTGACTCACCATTTGTGCTTGCAGAATCACCCCTGGTATTTCTTCGGAAAAAGCCTGCTTAGTCATGTAGGGGGTAGGACTATAATCACGAAAACTTTGGGCAGTAGTCCCAATAAGAACAATTCGGTCTTTGACTTGTTCAGCGTTAACCTTACCCTTAAGAACATCTGTGAGTGTGACTTTAGGAGCAATTTCTCCAGGAGAATTTTGGACAGACCGATAATTGAGCAATATTTGGTAGCCCCCTGTATCTGCTTGTTGATAGCCACCCTTATGAGACTGCAACCGCTTAAAAACAACCTTGCCTAACTGCAAATCTCCAGAATTATTGTATTTGGCAGAGATACCTTCTGCCTCTAAGTAGTGGAATGCTAGTTGAGCATTAAGGGCGTAGCGTGCCGTACAAGGGGAGGTTACATCTGCTGGTTGCATTGCTAATAAATGACGACGCAGAACGTGGTCTGAGTCTGGGATAATATCACTAAATCCTTGGCGTTCTGGCGGAACCCCCAAAGGAGGTGAAATTCCCGGACGTTCTTTTGTGAGTTCTTGAACTTTGCAAATGGCAAAAAGCTTGTCATCTGTTTTCAACCTACTTGCCAAAGAAGCTTGGTTGCGTTGTGATGGCTGATCATGATAAATATCCAAGCCAATGGCTTTGGGTTGGAAGTGTGCAAGTTTTTCCAAAAGTCTCGCTAGTGCTAGCTCCGAAAGCGACCCTCTTCTTTCCTTTTGTTCTGGTAACTGAAAATCTTCTTCGGTGACAGTGACTATCAACAGGCGCGGATCTTGCTTTTCTTGGGGACGCGATCGCAT